>CAZTHY010000121.1:0-4133 GCA_964613205.1 uncultured Oscillospiraceae bacterium | reverse complement strand
AAGCCGGATAGCACCACCAAGCCCGACAACAACAAGACGCCCACCAACACCAAGGTGGACGTGAACAAGTTGTATTTGGAGAGCATTTATGGTACTACCATTGATCCTGTTGACGGCACCTTTGACCTTACCATATCCTTGTCGGAGCCTGCTTCCCAGTATACTGTGGAGGGCACCGACATGAAGGTCACCTGGTCTGGTGGTAATAGTTCTATCGCTACCGTTACCAGCGACGGCACCATCAAGCCGGTTGGCCGCGGCAACACCACGCTGACCATCACCATCGGCAGCACCGAGGTGAAGTGCCTCGTCCGTGTCGTCAGCTGACAAGCGCATACTTCCGCTCCCGCCGTTTTTTGCGGCGGGAGCTTCATATTTTGCGTTTCGCCGCCTTGCGCTTTTTCGTTCCCTGTGCTATAATAAAATATCAGTTATGCTTCAAACAGGAGAGAGCCATGGACGAGAAGAAGATCGCACGGATCAATGAGCTGGCACACAAGGCGAAAGCCGAGGGGCTGACGCCAGAGGAAATAGAGGAACGCGCCGCGCTGCGGCAGGAATATGTGGACGCGGTGGTGGGCAACCTCCGCCGTGAGCTGGAAAACACCTACGTCGTGGACGAGCATGGCCGCAAGCGGAAATTAAAGGGAAAGGGGCTGAAAAGCTGATGGCATACAAGTACGACGAACAAAACGGCTTCTATGACGAGCATCAGCCGCCCCGTCCCACGCCGCCTCCCCCTCCCAAGAAGGAGGAAGGACTGGGCGACGTAGGTTCGTGGATCTTCATTTTCGTCATGTTCGGTATCGCATGGCCGGTAGGTCTCTTTCTGCTCATCGCCAAGCTGTCCGAGGGCGGCGGGAAGAAAAAGGCCGCCAAGTCCGGCCAGACCAAGGCCAACAAGACGGTGAAGAAGGTCACCCAAACCCCCGCTTACAGCGACAAGGGCGCCAAGCGCATGAAGATCATCGGCATCGTTCTGTCCATTTTGGGCGCGGTGGCGGTGCTGGCATCAGTGACGGACAACCTGTCCTACGCCTACCACTACAACGAGTGGCTGTACTTTGCCCGTGAGCTGTTCTACCCGCTGGGTCTCACCGCCGGCGGTCTTTCCCTGCTGCTGGGCAGCGGTGCCATGAAGCGCCGCACCCGCCGCTACGCCACCTATCTCCGCACCGCAGGGCAGAAGCAGGCGGTGCCGCTGGGACATCTGGCGCGGGCAGCCGACGTATCGGAGCGGCGGCTGGAAAAAGATCTGGACGTGATGCTGGAGCGGGGTATGTGGGGCGAGGAAGCCTACATCGACCGCGGCAACGGTATGCTGTTCCGCTCCCAGGACGCGGCCACGGCCTATTTTGCCGCCGCAGAAGCGGCCAAGCAGCCGCCGCAGGAAGCGCCTCAGTCGCCGCCGCCGGAGGGCTATGACGCCATTTTGCATCAGATACGCGATCTCAACGACCGCATCGCCGACGAGGCGCTTTCCGCCAAGATCGACCGGCTGGAGCAGGTGTCGGGTCGCATTTTCAAGCTCATCGAAAACGACGCGGCCAAGCGGGCAGCGGCAGGCAAGTTCCTGAACTACTACCTGCCCACCACGCTGAAGCTGCTGGAAAACTACGCCGCTTTTGAGGAAGCGGGCGTCAGCGGCGAGAATCTCAGCCAGGCCAAGGCCAAGATTGAAAAGACCATGGACAGCATCGTGGACGGCTTCGAGCATCAGCTGGACGAGCTGTACCGCGCCGATGCCATGGACATCGACAGCGACATTCGGGTCATGGAGACCATGCTGCGGCGCGACACCGCCAGCGTGGCGGACGATTTCGGGCTGGGCGGCACCGCCGTGCAGGAAAAAGAGGAATAACACAGCGGCAGGGAGACGGCTTTTAACGAGCCGTCCCCCTGCTGTGCACTTTCCGGTACCGGAAACGGCTGACTTAGCGCAAAAGAGTTGACGGCAGAGCGGAAAAAGGGTACAATGGTGCAGACTGGAAACGATACCGAAAAGGCGTAAGGCGGTCAGCCGTTTCGCCCTTTTCGGCGTGTGAAATGTGTTAGGGTGAGAGAAAGAGAGGTGCGTGAGCCATGAAGGAGCTGCTGACACGCAGCAGCGGGTATACCTACTTCGGTGCCCATCCGCAGGGGGAGGGGTACGTCTTTCGGGTATACGCGCCCCACGCGCAGCAGGTGGCGCTGGCCGGAGATTTCAACGGCTGGGACGGCGCGGCCATGAACCGGCTGGATAGCGGCGTGTGGGAGCTGGCGGTGGAAAACGCCAAGTGCTTCGACAGCTACAAGTACATTGTCACCGGTGCCGGCGGCAGTACCGTCTGGAAGGCCGACCCCTACGCCTTCCACGCCGAGACACGTCCCGCCACCAACAGCAAGGTGTACGACATAGGCGGCTTTCCATGGAGGGACACCAAGTGGCGGCAGAAATGCCGCGAAAACCCGCCGGTGCAGGGCTGCATGGCCATCTACGAGGTGCATTTAGGCTCCTGGCGGCAGCATGAGGACGGCTCGCCGCTAAGCTATCGGGAGCTGGCACGGGAGCTGCCCGCCTACGTCAAGTCCATCGGCTGCAACTATGTGGAGCTGCTGCCGGTGACGGAATATCCGCTGGACGACAGCTGGGGCTACCAATGCACCGGCTACTTCGCCCCCACCAGCCGCTACGGTACGCCCCACGACTTCATGGCGCTGGTGGATGCGCTCCACCGCGCCAACATCGGCGTGATTCTGGACTGGGTGCCCGCCCACTTCTGCAAGGACAGCCACGGTCTCTACGAGTTCGACGGCACCTGCCTTTACGAGTACGGCGACCCCCTCAAGTGGGAGCACTCCGGCTGGGGCACACGGGTCTTTGACTTCGGCAAGCGGGAGGTACAGGACTTCCTGCTGTCCTCCGCCGCCTACTGGCTGCGGGAATACCACATCGACGGCTTGCGGGTGGACGCAGTGGCGTCCATGCTGTATCTGGACTACGACCGGCAGGGCGGCCAGTGGCGTCCCAACAAGGACGGCGGACGGGAAAATCTGGAGGCCATCGAATTTTTGCAGCTTCTGAACCGCACCGCCTTTGCGGTGGAGCCGTCGGCCATCATGGTGGCGGAGGAATCCACCGCCTGGCCGCTGGTGACGTACCCGCCGGAGGAAGGCGGGCTGGGCTTCAACCTGAAGTGGAACATGGGCTGGATGAACGACCTGTGTCACTACCTGAAGATGGATCCCTACTTCCGCCAGTACCACCATCGGGACGTGACCTTCTCCATGGTGTACGCCTTCTCCGAAAACTATGTGCTGCCCCTGTCCCACGATGAAGTGGTACACATGAAGGGCAGTCTGCGGGGCAAAATGCCCGGCGACGACTGGAAGCAGTTAGCCGGTGTCCGCGGCTTCATGGGCTATATGCTCTGCCACCCGGGTAAAAAGCTGCTGTTCATGGGCGCAGAGCTGGGACAGTGGCACGAGTGGGATTTCAAAGGCCAGTTGGACTGGTACCTGCTGGATGACCCCGCCTGCCGGCAGACCCACCAGTGCATACGCCACCTGTTCCGGCTGTACCGCCGCAACAGAAGTCTGTGGGAGAACGACAGGAGCTGGGAGGGCTTCCAGTGGCTGGTGGCGGATGACAACCACAACAACGTGCTGGTATTCCTCCGCCGCGGCAACAGCGGCCACGAGCTGATCTGCGCCGTCAACTTCGCGCCTCAGCCCTGGGAGAATTACCGCTTCGGCGTGCCGGACAAGGCGTTCTATCAGGTCTTGTGCAACACCGACGATACCTGCTGGGGCGGCAGCGGCTGCGCCGCCGAGGCCGGCACCGACATCGCCGTGGAACCCATCCCCTCCCACGGCCATCCCCAGTCCCTCTCCCTCACCCTGCCGCCGCTGGGTACGGTGATTCTGCGGGGACGGGGCAAGCTGAAGCGTCCCCTTTCCATCGTGCAACCGGAATCTTAACCATATAGAACCGAATCACAACAGGAGGTCGAGAAGATGAAAAAAGAGTGTGTGGCGATGCTGCTGGCCGGTGGTCAGGGCAGCCGCCTGTATGTGCTCACCGGCAGCATGGCCAAGCCCGCCGTGCCCTTCGGCGGCAAATTCCGCATCATTGATTTCCCCCTGTCCAACTG
>CAZTHY010000120.1:1384-4136 GCA_964613205.1 uncultured Oscillospiraceae bacterium | reverse complement strand
GGCTTTTCGTGGTATGATGACAAAAAAGGCGACAGGAGGGGTGACGGATGGCGTTTTTCGGAAAGACCGGCGGGCTTATCGCCGCGGCCAGCAGGGAGGACACGGTGCCGCTGATGAAGCTGGGCACCGTCCCCATCATCAAGCGCATTGTGCTGACGTTGCAGCAGGCAGACGTGTTCCCCATCGTGGTGGTCACCGGCACGGAGGAGCCGGAGGTCATCCGTCAGGTGACGGACAACGGCGTGGTGTTCCTCCACAACAAGCACTGCGAACGCCCCGAACTGCTGACATCGGTGAAAATGGGGCTGGAATACCTGCAAAATAAGTGCGATCGGGTGGTGTTCACGCCGGTGAACACGCCCCTGTTTCTGCCGGAGACGCTGCGCACGTTGCTGTCGTGCGACGCGCCGGTGGTAACGCCCGCCTATCAGGGGCGGGGCGGCCACCCCATCGTGCTGCGCAACGACTTCATCCCCCGCATACTGGCCTATCAGGGCGATCGCGGTCTGCGGGGCGTTATCGCGGAGAACGAGGACTTGCGCCGGCGGATAGAGGTGGAGGACGAGGGTGTCCGCATGACCGTCCACGACCAGCGGGAGCTGAGCCGCCATCTGTCCGTCCACAACGCCTCGCTGCTGTCCCCCACGGTGCAGATCAACATCGAAAAGGAGCAGGTGCTGTTCAGCGCCCGCCTGAAGCTGCTGCTGTTTTTGGTGGCGGATCTGGGGTCTGTGCGGCAGGCCTGCTTCCACATGGGTATCAGCTACGCCAAGGCGTGGGACATGATCAACCGTCTCGAGCAGGAGACGGGCTATGCCATCGTGGAGCGGAGCCACGGCGGCCGTGAGCGGGGTCACACCCGCCTGACGGAGCGGGGCGAGGCACTGATGCTGGCCTACCAGCGCTACGAGCAGGAGATGAAGCAGGAGGCGCAGACTCGCTTTCAGACGATTTTCCGCGACAGCGGTTTGATGTGATGCAAAAAAAGAACGCCCATCGGGCGTTCTTTTCGTTTGCTTGGTGCTTATTTCTCCTTGGCCAGCGGCTTGATCTGCACGTTGCCGGTGATGACAGCGCCTTCCTCCACCGACAGGGCGGCGGTGGTGATGCTGCCATTGACGCGGGACTTCTTCTCCAGGCGGACGCTCTTTTCCGCCGTCAGATCACCGGTGATGGTACCGGCGCACAGCACCGCAGCGGCGGTGACGTTGCCGACGACCTTGGCGTTCTCGTTCAGATCCACGTTTTCCTTGGCGTTGATGTCGCCGTTGAGCACGCAGTCCACCAGCTTTACGCTGTGGGCGGTGATGCTGCTCTCAATATCGGAGCGGAGGCAGACAGCACCCTCAGTGGTGATGCTGCCCTTGAAGCCGCCGGCGATCTCCACATCGCCCTTGGCGCACAGCGTACCCTCGAAGGTGGTACCCTCGGCCAGCAAACTGGCGGGAGACGCTTTCTTTACGGGGACGGGAGCGGGCTGGGGTGCGGGAGCAGGGGCAGGGGTCTTGGCGGGAGCTGCCGCCGGAGTGGGCTGGGATACTTCCGCTTCGCCGCCGCCTACGCCAAACAGCTCATACATGGAGCGCTTGACAGCCGCATTCTGCTTCTTGTCCTTTTCTTTCATGTCCATGACCACCTTTTCTCTCATTTAACGGGGCATCTGCATAAAAACAGAGCCGCCATGTCTCACGGTTACTCATTATAACGCCTATGGGTGTGTAAAGTCAACCCAAAGATGCTTATTATTCATTAGGGAAAACCATATAATGGTAGTAACTTTGTATTTCGGAGGTGACGATATGGCCGAGCTGGATCTTCACGCCATCGGCATCCGCGTGCAGACGCTGCGGAAGCGGCAGGGATATACCCAGGAGCTGCTGGCGGACAAGATGAACGTGTCCGTGCAGATGATCTCCAACCTGGAGCGGGGCAACAAGGCCATACGCATTGAAAACCTCGTCCACCTCAGCGAAATACTGGGCACCAGCGTGGACTACATCCTCACCGGCCACCAGACCACCGACGATGTGGCGGCGCTGGCCGGCCAACTGGAACAGTTGGAGGAGCACGACCGGCGGGTGGTGCAGCTTCTGGTGGAGACGATGCTGACGGAGTAGCGCCATCGACCACCCCTGCACGGTGACAGTTTACACCGTCCCTTAGGGGACGAGTCAAGTGCTTTTCCGGTGAAAACGTCGAATACAGGAAAAGAGGACGGCTTTTGCCGTCCTCTTGCGTTTGTTTAGCCTTCCAGCACCATGTCGCAGCGTCGCTCCACATCGAAGGCCGCAAAGTAGCGCTCCTCCAGTGGTATCCACCTTTGGGCGAACACGCGGGCTTTCTCCTCACCGCCGCGGTTTCGGATGCGGCGGAGCTGTTCCTCCGGCGCCACCGTCAGGAAGAGCCGCAGGTCGTATCCCTCCCACAGCGTGGGGTGGCAGGCGTAGGAGCCCTCCACCACGGTAAGGGGACAACGCTCCGCCGTCACCGGCGGTTCCAGCGCCTGTTTGGCGCAGGAGAAGGAGCGGTAGGTGACAGTCTTGCCCGCCGTCAGCGGTGCAAGCACCTCCGCGAGAAACCGCTCATAGTCCACGTTGCCGCCGGCTTCTTGCAGCCGTTCCTCCGTCCGCTGGTGGGGCTGGAGGAAAAAATCGTCCATGTGGAACACGGCGGCGGACAGCTCTCGCTGTAACCGCGCGGCCAGCGTGGTCTTGCCGGAACCGCACCGGCCGTCGATGGCCACGATGACGCG
>CAZTHY010000120.1:0-1284 GCA_964613205.1 uncultured Oscillospiraceae bacterium | reverse complement strand
TTATTCGTCGATCTTGCCGCGGGCGTGAAGCACGTCGTCGGCAGTCAGCGTCATGAGATCGTCCCGTGTGACGGTCTCCATTTTGGCAAGGCGGTTGTTCTGCGCCACCAAAATATGCTCAAAGATGTTCCGCACGCCGCGGGCGTTGCCGAAGCCGTCGCCGCCGGCGCTTTCCTCGGCGATGTAGTCCCGCACCAGCGGTTCCGCGTCGGGGTGGAGAACGTAGCCCTTGCCGCGGCGCATCTTGAAAATGGCCATCAGCTCGTCCAGCGAGTAGTCCTCAAACAGCAAAAACCGGTTGAAGCGGCTCTCCAGACCAGGGTTGGAGTGGATGAACTTGTCCATCAGGTCGGTGTAGCCCGCCACGATGACCACCAGATCGTCGCGGTGATCCTCCATGGCCTTCAGCAGCGTGTCGATGGCCTCCTGACCGAAGTCGTTCTCGCTGCGGCCATTGAGGGCATAGGCCTCGTCCACGAACAGCACGCCGCCCATGGCCTTTTCGATGACCTTCTGCGTCTTGAGGGCGGTCTGCCCCACATAGCCCGCCACCAGTCCGCTGCGGTCTACCTCCACCAGCTGCCCCTTGCTGAGAATGCCCAGCGTCCGGTAGATGCGTGCCATCATCCGCGCCATCATGGTCTTGCCGGTGCCCGGGTTGCCGGTGAACACCATGTGCAGCGACATATCGGTGGTGGGCAGGTCGTGCTGCTCCCGCAGCTTGTAGACCTGCACCATGTTGATGAGGTTGTGGACTTCCTCCTTCACCACGCCAAGGCCGATATAGCCGTCCAGCTCCGCCAGCAGGTCTTCCAGCTTCTCCGGCGGCGGCAGCTCCTCCTCCACCGGTGCGCCGCCGTCAGGCTTGGCATCGGCGGTAGGGGGCAGGTCTTTCTTGTCCTCCGGCGCAGCATCGACAGGCTTTTCCGGCGCTTTCCCTACGTTTTCAAAGGGCGTGCCCCAAAAGTCGCTGTTCATCCGCTTCATGCTGTTTTCCGTCATGGAGCGGATCACGTCCAGTTGCTGCAAAATGATCTTGTCTTTCTTATCCATACGTTTCACCTCTCAGCGAAATTGAATGTGGTTCGTAGCGCCCAGCAGCAGCGCTGTCACAAAGCCGGTCAGCGTCCCTGTCACCAGCGACACCGCCAGCAGGAAGGGCAGGTAGCCCAGCACCATAGAGTTGCCCAGCACGATACAGGCCGCCGCCATCTGCCCGATGTTGTGCGCCGCCGCGCCGCCCAGCGACACGCCGTAGACCGACAGCTTCCGCCACTTCCGCAG
>CAZTHY010000119.1:0-4185 GCA_964613205.1 uncultured Oscillospiraceae bacterium | reverse complement strand
TTGCCAGTGCCTCCACCGTGTCCACGTCCTGCAATTCCTCGCTGTTGGTGGGGAGGAGGCGGAGGATTTCGGGGTGGTGGCGGATGATGGCGCTGCCGCCTTCGTCGCCGGTGAGGGCGGTGAGGGCGGGGAAGAACCGGCGGGGGAAGATGCAGGGATTGCCCCGCCGCTGGCCGTCACTGAGGGCGGAGATGCAGTCGGGCTGCTGGGCGTAAAAATCGATGAGCGCGGCCACCGTCTCCCGCCGCAGCAGCGGCTGGTCGGCCACCTGAAACAAAATGGCGTCGCAGTCCGCCAGCGCTTCGGTGCCAAGGCGCACCGTGCGGCTGAGACCGTCCTCGGGACGGCTGTTGCGCAGGACGTGGAAGCCGAATTCCGCCGCCAGCGCTGCCGCGCCGTCGTACTGTGTCACCACCGCCACGGTGTCCAGCCTGTCCGCCGGAACGGCCTCCAGCGCACGGCGCAGCAGCGTTTTGCCGCCGAAAACGGCCTCCAATTTGTTGCGGCCAAAGCGACGGCCATTTCCCGCCGCCATCACCACGCCGCCGATACGCAGCTTGTCCATGATGACACCATCCTCTCTCACATGAGTTTACCAGTTCCAGTATGCCCCGTCAAGGCGGAATTTACCACCGTTATTCTTTAAGTAGAATAACGCGAAAGCTGTACAATTTAACGCCGCAGTGCTATAATGCGGGGTAATAATAGGCATAAACTGCAACACTACCGACAGGAGGCTTCCTCTCATGAGCAAAGTAGGAAAGAGCGAGGTTCGTGTAGACGCCTTTGACAAGGCTACCGGACGGACAAAATACTACGAGGATCGTATGCCGGCAGGGGCGCTGTACGCCCGCATCAAGCATTCCACCATCGCCCACGGCTTCGTCAAGTCCGTGGACACGTCGGCGGCGGAGGCCATCCCCGGCGTGGTGAAGGTGCTGACCTGCTTCGACGTGCCCCAGCACTGCTTCCCCACGGCGGGACACCCCTGGTCCATGGATCCGGGACATCAGGACGTGGCCGACCGGAACCTGCTGAACCGCCATGTGCGCTACTACGGCGACGATGTGGCGGTGGTCATCGCCGAGGATGAGGTGTCCGCCATGCAGGGCGTGCGGGCGCTGAAGGTGGAATATGAGGAGCTGCCCTTCGTGCTGGACGTGCAGAAGGCTATGGAGGACGGCGCGCCCCAGCTCCACGAGAATTATCCTAACAACATCCTCAAGCACACCGACATCCGCAAGGGCAACTACGCCGAGGCCATCAAGGAAGAGGGGCTTATCAAGGTGGAGGGCTGGTACGACACGCCTACCGTCCAGCACTGCCACATCGAGAACCACGGCTGCTACGCCTACGAGGAAAATGGCCGCATCGTGGTGGTGGCGTCTACCCAGATTCCCCACATCATCCGCCGCGTGGTGGGACAGGCGCTGGGTCGTCCCTGGGCGGACATTCAGATCATCAAGCCCTACATCGGCGGCGGCTTCGGCAACAAGCAGGACGCGCTGTATGAACCGCTGTGCGCCTGGTGTACCACCCAGGTGGGAGGCCGCTGCGTCCGTATCGACTGCGCCCGTGAGGAGACCTTCGTCTCCAACCGTGTCCGCCACGCCATCCGGTTCCACATCGTGACGTGGCTCCACAAGGACGGCTCCATCGCCGCCCGCAAGGTGGAGTGCTTCTCCAACCAGGGCTCCTACGCCTCCCACGGCCACTCCATCGTGGCCAAGGCCATGGGCTCCTTCCCGCAGATCTACCCCTGCGACCACTTCGAGGGTGACGCATGGACGGTGTTCACCAACCGGCCTGCCGCCGGTGCCATGCGTGGCTACGGTATGCCGCAGGCGTCCTTCGCCGACGATGCCAACATCGACGAGTGCGCCCGTGCAGTGGGCATGGATCCGCTGGAATACCGCATGAAGTACATCATGCCCAAGGGCTTTGAGGACGGCTTTACCCATAACGTCAACTATTACGACTCCTTCCGTGAGTGCATGGAAAAGGGCAAGGCGTACATCGAGTACGACAAGAAGAAGGCGGAATACGCCCACGACACCGGCAACATCCGCCGCGGCATCGGCGTGGCGGCCTTCTGGTACAACACCGCCGTGTACCCCATCTCGCTGGAGACCTCCAGCAACCGTATGCTGCTGAATCTGGACGGCACCGTCACCATGCAGTGCGGCGAGACGGAGATCGGACAGGGTGCCGACACCGCCTACGCTCAGATGACCGCCGAAGCGGTGGGGCTCAAGAGCTACCGCGACGTGCGGGTGGTGTCCTGTCAGGATACCGACATCACGCCTACCGGCCTTGGCGCCTACGCCAGCCGTCAGACGTATGTGGCCGGCTTCTCCATCCGGCAGACCGCCACGGCGCTGCGGCAGAAGATTCTGGAGTACGCCACCAAGCTGACACGTCAGGCGGTGGATAACATGGACATCGTGGAGGGCAACATCGTCCGCAAGCAGGACGGCAAAGTCCTCATGTCCCTCTCTGAGCTGGCCATGACCGCCCAGTACAACGCCGCCGACAGCGCCCACATCACCGCCGAGACCACCTACACCATCCGCAACAACGCCTACTCCTTCGGCTGCACCTTTGCCGACGTGGAGGTGGACATTGCGCTGTGCAAGGTGAAGCTGAACAAGATCATCAACGTCCACGACTGCGGCAGTCTCATCAACCCCGCTCTGGCGGAGGCGCAGGTACACGGCGGCATGTCCATGGCCATCGGCTACGGCATGAGCGAACAGCTCCTGTTCGACGAAAAGACCGGCAAGCCGCTGAACAACAACCTGCTGGACTACAAGCTGTCCACCTTCATGGATCACCCCCACCTGGAGGCGCAGTTTATCGAGAACCCCGAACCCACCTCCCCCTTCGGCACCAAGGCGCTGGGCGAGCCGCCGGCCTGCTCCGGCGCACCGGCCATCCGCAACGCCATTCTCAACGCCACCGGCGTGGCCATCGACTGCACCCCCATCACGCCCCATGTGCTGTTTGCCGAGTTCACCAAGGCGGGACTTATCCACGATAGCTGGAACGAAAAGGAGGACAAGTAAGCCATGTATGATATGAAAGCGCTGTATGAAGCCGCCAGTGTGGAAAACGCGGTGGCGCTGCGGCTGGAACACCCCGAAGCGCAGATCATCGCCGGCGGCAGTGACGTGCTGGTGCAGATGCGGGAAGGCAAACGCGCCGGTGCGGAGCTGATCTCCATCTACGGAGTGGACGAGCTGCGGGGCGTGACGCTGGACGGGGACGAAAACCTCCGTATCGGCTCTCTCACCAGCTTCTCCCACATCACCCGCGACCCCCTCATCCAGCAGTACTGCAACGTGCTGGGCGAGGCGGTGGACATGGTGGGCGGCCCTCAAATTCGCAACATCGGCACCATCGGCGGCAACACCTGCAACGGCGTTACCTCCGCCGACTCCTCCTCCACCCTCCACGCCTGGGACGCCATCGTGGAGCTGACGGGCAAAAACGGCGTGCGCCGCCTGCCCATCCATGAGTTCTACATCAAGGCGGGCAAGGTGGATATCCGCGCGGAGGACGGCGAAATTCAGACCGCCATCCTCATCCCCAAGGAGAGCTACGACCGCTGCTATGGCCACTATATCAAGTACGCCATGCGCAACGCCATGGACATCGCCACGCTGGGATGCAGCGTCAACGTGCGGCTCAGCGACGACAAAAAGACCATCGAACGCGCCCGTATCGCCTACGGCGTGGCCGGCCCCGTGCCCCTGCGGTGTACCTGCGCCGAGGCGGCGGCCAAGGGTCAGCCCGTCAGCGAGGCCACCGTGGAGGCCTTTGCCCACGCGGTGCTGGACGACATCAATCCCCGCGACAGCTGGCGCGCCAGCAAGGCGTTCCGCCAGCACATCGCCGTGGAGATCGCCAAGCGCTGTCTTGTGAAATCCATCGAACTGGCAGGAGGTGAGCTGGCATGAAGCAGTACAAGCTGATACGCTGCAACATCAACGGCAAGGACGTGGAGAAGATGGTGGACGTCCGCGCCAGTCTGACGGATATGCTCCGCAACGACTACCACCTGACCTCTGTGAAGAAGGGCTGCGAGGTGGGCGAGTGCGGCGCCTGCACCGTCCTCATCGACGGCGAGACGTTCAACTCCTGCATCTATCTGGCGGTGTGGGCGGACGGCAAGCACATCCGCAC
>CAZTHY010000118.1:0-4203 GCA_964613205.1 uncultured Oscillospiraceae bacterium | reverse complement strand
TCGCCCTCGATCTCCGCGCGGGGCACCAGCGCCGCCACGGAGTCCACTACCACCACGTCGATGGCGCCGGAGCGCACCAGCGCTTCGGTGATCTCCAATGCCTGCTCGCCGGTGTCGGGCTGGGAGATGAGCATATCCTCCACGTTGACGCCCAGCGCCTTGGCATAGGTGGGATCCAGCGCGTGCTCGGCGTCCACGAAGGCCACCTCGCCGCCGATCTTCTGTGCCTCCGCCAGCACATGGAGCGCCAACGTCGTCTTACCGGAGGACTCGGGGCCGTAGATCTCCACCACACGGCCACGGGGCAGTCCCCCGATGCCCAGCGCCAAGTCCAGCGACAGGGAGCCGGTGGGGATGGACTCCACGTTCATGACGCTCTCCGCGCCATAGCGCATAATGGAGCCCTTGCCGTACATCTTCTCGATCTGCTGCATGGCGGTCTCCAGCGCCTTCTTCTTGTCGGATACCACCGGCGCGGCGGTGACAGTCTCCTTCTTCGCGGCCATACCATTGTCCTCCTCAAATTCAATCAAATTCAGTCGTATTTCTATTTGCTCAGCCTTAATAACTCCGCCAGCACCGCCAGCGGGAACAGCAGGATCAGCAAGAACGTCATGTCCACACGCTCCTTTCGGATGATGTGGCCAGTATACCACGCTCACTGTCCCGAAAAACGGACAGTCACACCGTCTCGCAGAGCTGTCCCTCCACCACGCGGGGGATGCCGTTGAGATCGGGGGTGATCTGCAAGTCACCGAAGCCCTGGGCGCGCATGATCCGCAGCACCTCGTCCGCCTGACCGATACCCACCTCAAAGAGCAGCCAGCCGCCGACACGCAGCGCACTGCGCCAGCGCTGGGCGATGGCGCGGTAGAAGTCCAGTCCGTCCGCGCCGCCCTTCAAGGCCAGATGGGGCTCGTAGTCCCGCACCGACACGTCTAAGCCCTCGATGTCGCCATCGGGGATGTAGGGCGGGTTGGACACGATGCAGTCAAACTCGCCTGCATGGGCGGGGGCTTTCTCCCGCGCGTCCAGTTGGAGGGACACCACACGGCCTGTCAGCTCGTTGCGGCGGATATTCTGACGGCACACCCGCAGCGCCCCTTCGTCCAGCTCGCCCAGCAGCACATGGCTGTCCGCCTTGTGCTTGCCGATGGCCAGACCGACGCAGCCGGAACCGGCGCACAGGTCTAACACCCGCGGCTCCTTCATGTTCTCCAGCCGCGCCAGCGCCCGCTCCACCAGCGTCTCCGTGTCGGGTCGCGGGATGAGGACGCTTTCGGAGATGTCCAGCGGCAGGCCGTAGAACTCCCACTCGCCGATAAGGTACGCCACCGGCTCCCCCGCCAGATGGCGCTCCGCCAGCCGCCGCACCTGCTGCTCCACCATATCGGGGACGTACAGCCGCCCGTCGCGGGTCAGCTCCTGCCGGCTTTTACCGGCGGCGCAGCACACCAGCTCCCGCGCTTCCAGCGTGGGGTCGGCCATGTCGGCGCGGAGAAACTGCTGCCGCAGGTCTAAATACAGGTTGTTATAGGTGATCGCCATACGCCGACCTCCTTACCACTTGTCGCTGCCCTCTTCCTTGGGCAGTACCAGCTTCATGGCCTCGATGGCCACCTCCATCATGTCGTCATCCGGCTCGAAGGTGGTGAAATTTTGCAGCCACATACCGGGGGCGGAGAGGATGCGGGTCAGCCAGTTGTCGTGGCCGCCCACAAAGCGGTTGAACTCGTAGGTAATGCCCACCACAGGGACGAGCAGCAGCAGCTTCACGCCGACGCGCACCCACACGCTCTGCCAGTTGATGTAGGGAAACACCAAGCTGGACACGATGATGGACACGATGATCACCACAAAGAGGAAGCTGGTGCCGCAGCGGGGATGGTGGCGGGGCTGCTTGCGGACGTTCTCCACCGTCAGCGGCAGACCGGCCTCGTAGCAGAAAATGGTCTTATGCTCTGCGCCGTGGTAGCAGAACACGCGGTGAACGTCCTTCTGCTTGGAACAGAGGATCATATACGCCAGCAGCACCAGCACCTTCACCACGCCCTCGATGAGGTTGTGGAGGGCGGGACTCTGGGCGTGGAACAGCCCTGCCAAAAAGGTGGGCAGCAGCATGAACAGCACCAGCATCATGCCGATGGCCATAACCACGGAGAAGGCCACCAGCGCCGTTTGCAGCTTCTCCGCCGGCACATGGTCGGTGAGCCATTGCTCCACCTTGTCCGGCTTGGCGTTCTCGTCCTCGGGGAAGTAGTCCGCCGAGAACATCAGCGCCTTGACGCCGGTGATCATGGAGCCGATGAACGTCACCGCGCCCCGCAGGATAGGCACACCCAAAATGGGGTAGTTGGCCTTGATGAACTTCCGCTCCGTTACCCGCGTCACCAGTCCCTCCGGTGAGCGTACCACGATGGCGTCCTTTTCGGGGCCCCGCATGAGGATCCCCTCGATCAGCGCCTGTCCGCCGATGGTGGTGCGGAAGGTGCCCTGTTTCTTTTCCATACCTGAGTCCTTTCTACTGGTGAGTATACCACAGCGAAACACGAATTGCAACAGTTGTTCCATTATTTTCGCCGCAATTTTCGATTTTTTTACTCAACTGCCTTTAGGGGCAGCCACACCGTCACCACGGTGCCGCCGCCGGCGGCGTTGGCGATGTCCAGTCTGCCGCCGTGGCGCAGGACGATCTCCTCGCACACGGCCAGGCCGATGCCGCTGCCGCGCACCTTGGAGGAGCCCTTGTAGAACTTCTGCGTCACATAGGGCAGCTCCGCTTCCGGAATGCCGGGGCCGAAGTCGCGGATGGAGATGACGTAGCCGCCGCCCTCCTGTCCCAGATGCACCGCCACCCGCTTGCCGCTGCCGCCGTGCTTAGCGGCGTTGTCCAGCAGGTTGCAGAATACCTGCTTGAGCCGGTCGGCGTCACCGGCGATGGGCTGTTCGTAGAGGGTGCGGTCGCTGGTGTATTCCAGCGCGATGCCGTCCTGCTTGTACAGCTCCCGATAGGTGTACACCGCATCCTCCAGCTCCGCCTGCAAGTCGGTGTCCTCCACCTGCAGCGTGAAGCGGCCGTCCTCCATGCGGGAGAATTGCAGCAGCTCCTCCACCATGTCGGTGAGACGGCGGGACTCGTTGACGATGATCTGCAAGCCGCGGTGCATCTGCTGGTCGTCGCCGCTCTCGTCTGCCAGCAGCGTCTCGCCCCAGCCGTTGATGGCCGTCAGAGGTGTTCGCAGCTCGTGGGAGACGGAGGAGATGAATTCGGACTTGATCCGTTCGCTCTCGCCGATCTTGCGGGACATATCGTTGATGTTGTCCACCAGCTCGCCCATCTCGTCGGAGTAGCGGTTGGGTATCTGCACGCCGTAGCTGCCGCCGGAGATACGCTGCGCCGCTTCCGAAACGGCGGAGACGGGGGCTACCACGTTGTTGATGAAGATCATACTGGACAGGACGATGAGCCCCACCACGGCGGCCATTACGCCGCAGACCACCGCCACCGTCAGCGCCACCTGACGGTCGATGTTCCGCACGGCGGTCACATAGCGCATGACGCCTACCACCTGACCGTTGAATTTCAGCAGGCTGGACACCGCCAGAATCCGCTCGCCGGTCTCGCTGTCACGCCCCACATAGTCCTGCACCGTGCCAGTCTCCACCGCGCGGACGATCTCCGGCGTGGCGGGATAGGTGCCCGCCGTAAGGCCGCGGGTGGTCACCTCCACACGGCCGCTGCTGTTGAGGAATTGCAGCTCGATGCGGTCGCCCTCGTCGAAGGCGGCGGCGTAGAGGGTGGCGCTGCGGTAGTATTCGCGGTAGCTGGTCATGACGTAGGTGTTGAAATAGTCGGCTCCCGCCGCCGCCTTGGCGCGGAGGGTGGAGCGGGCGCTGTTGTAGTAGTTGCTGGCAAAGCCTACGGAGATCAGCACGCCCACCAGCAGCAGTATCACCACCACCGGCCCGATGCTGCCGGTGATCCACCGCCGCCGCAAGCCCTGCACTCTCGGTTTTTTAATGGCCATACCGCCGCCTCCTTTCGTGGGGATGGGGAATCCTGTGGGTTGATGTGCAATGTAAGGAGTGTACTTCGTAGGGGAGGGGTTCTACCCCTCCCGACGATAAACGCAGAGGGTAACGGCGAGCGTTTCGTAGGGCGGGATGACCTCATCCCGCCGCACGGTAGACGCAGCAGGTGCG
>CAZTHY010000117.1:0-4241 GCA_964613205.1 uncultured Oscillospiraceae bacterium | reverse complement strand
CAATGCCGATGATGATACCCAGCATGGTGAGGAAGGAGCGCAGCTTGTGGCTCCAGACGCCCTGAAAGGCGAGATTGATATTTTCCAGCATACACTCGCCTCCTTACATACCTTCGTACAGTTCGCTGGGCTCCGCCTGTACCGTGTTGGCACCCTCCACCACGTCACGTCCGTAGGGGAAGGCCACATAGTCCTCCAGCGTCAGTCCGCCGCGAATCTGGGTATAGCTGCCCCACAGGTCGCGGCCGGTCTGCACCCAGCGCTTTTCCAGCTTGCCGTCCTCGCCCTGCACCATGACGTAGCTCTTGCCGCTTTCGGAGCGGAGGAAGAAGCTCTCTAAGTACATGGCGTTGGCGCCGTCCTCCGTGGCCACCTTCTGATACTGGATGTCCACATAGGTGTCGGGCTGCAAGTCCTGTTCCTCGTCCACGAACACCTTGAAGGGGTAGAAGGACACGTTGGAGTTGCCGTCGCTCCAGTTGTAGCTCTCGGTGGTGGGATAGTCCTCGATGGACACGATGGTGCCCTCGCAGGAGGTGCCGGTCATCCAGCTGTCGATCTGCACCGTGTTGCCGATCTTCACGTTGCCCAAATCGGTCTCGCTCAGTGCGCCGGTGATGTAATACCCGCCGCCGCCGGACAGCTCCAGCACCGCTTCGCCGGAGTTGTACGCCTCGTCCACGTCACGCAGCACCTTCACCGTTCCGGCGAACTCGGCGTAGACGTTGCCGTCGCCCAGCTCACTGCGCTGCTTATCCAGCTCCAGCTTGGCCACCTTCAGGTCGGTGTCCAGACTCTTGACCTCTTTCTCCTTGGCGGCGATGGCCTCCTGCAACTCCACATACGTCATGGACGCATCCAAAAGCTCCTGCGCCATGGCCACCTTCCGCTGCAATTTCTCAATGTCCTTGTCGTTGTAGGTGCGCTCCTCGTCCTCGTAGGTGGGCAGGTCGCTGACCAGCTTGTAGGACAGGACGGCGGTGTCGTCGTCCACGCCGTAGGTCTCGCTGATCCGCAGCCCCCACTGGTCGGTGATGTAGCCGCCGATCTCGTCCTTATAGCGCTGCACCAGCACCACGTTGGTGGTGACGCTGTTCAATGTGGCATGATTCTTAACGGCATGGGGCACACCGAGGGTTTTCAATACCCGCTGCACCGCCGCATCGTTGAGAGACGAGGAGGTGAGAAAGCTGTAATAGTACACCTTCTCGGTGCCGGTCTCGCTGCCGGTGCTGTCGAGAATGGGATAGCTGCCGGTGGTGGGCAGTTTCCCCTCCGTTACGGCAGCGGTGGGGTCGTAGCTGTGCTGATCGTCATAGGCGTCCTGCTTCTTTTTCAGCTCGTCTTGCAGGTCTTTCAGCTCCAGCTCCAGCAGTTCCTTGTTCTTGGCCTTTTTCAGCAGCTCCAGCTCGTCCTTCGCCACCGACAGGTTCTCCACCTGACGGTCGTAGACGATCTCCGCCCGCTGCACCTGTGCCTGTGTCAGCGTGGAGTCGTAGCTTAAGAGCTTGTCGCCCTTGCGTACCTCGTCCCCCTCGGCGACGTAAATTTTACTCACCGTCTGGGTGGAGGAGGTGTACACCTTTTGCAGCTTGTCGGTGGTGACGAGACCGGAGGTGTTGCCGCTGTCGCCCCAGTAGTCGGTCATGGAGAAATTCTCCACGGAATAGACCTTCACGTCGCCCCGCTGGGCGTTGCCGGCGATGGTAAGACCGCCCCACACGGCGCCCACGACGGCCAACACGATGACCACGATGAGCAGCGGCTTGCCCCACTTCCTGTTCCAGTGGAGGGTGAGCTTCTTCTTGTCAGTCAAGGTCGTCACCTCCCGACAGGACACCGTCCCGAATGGTCTTGATGGTGTGGGCGTGGTGGGCGATGCCCCGATCGTGGGTGATCATGATGATGGTGGAACCGCTCTGATGTAATTGCCCGAACAGCTCCATCACCTGTGCGCCGCTGGCGCTGTCCAGCGCGCCGGTAGGCTCATCCGCCAGCAGCAAACGGGGATTCCCCACGATGGCGCGGGCGATGGCCACCCGCTGGCACTGGCCGCCGGAGAGCTGATCGGGGCGGTGGTCGATACGGTCGGAAAGCCCCACCGTTTCCAGCGCGGCTCTCGCCCGCTCCTGCCGCTCCGCCTTCTTCACGCCGCCGTACAGCAGCGGCAGCGCCACGTTGTCCAGCGCCGTCAGCTTAGGCAGCAGGTGGAAGGACTGGAACACGAAGCCGATCTCCTTGTTCCGCACCTCCGCCAGTTGCTTGTGGCTGCACTGGGTAATGTCCCGCCCGCCCAGCAGATAGCTGCCGCTGGTGGGTACGTCCAGACAGCCGATGAGGTTCATCAGCGTCGTCTTGCCGCTGCCGGAGGGGCCCATGATGGCCAGGTATTCCCCCTCCTCCACGTCAAGACTGACGTTTTTCAGCACCCGCGTCACGGACTTGCCCATAGGGTAGTCCTTGCAGATGTCCCGCATTTCCAAGATCATGGTCATTCCTCCACGGCGGGCTGTACGTCCGCATCGCCGCCGTCGTCCACGAAGCCGTCGTCAAAGCCGCCCTCGTCCACGAAGCCCTCGTCCACATAGACGTCGCCGCCCCCGCCGAAGGTGCCCTCGTCGTAGGTGACGCAGGCCATACCGGCTTGCAGCGTCTCATCGGGGAAGGCGATGTAGTCCTCCGCCGTCAGGCCGTCCGTCACCGGATAGGTGTCCAGCTCGGCGTTATATTCCCCGATGGTGATGTTCCGCTTTTCCAGCTTGCCCTTGCTGCTCTGCGCCCACACCCAGGGCTTGCCGTCCACGTCATTGATGAAGTAGGAGGGCAGGTTGATGGCCGATTCCTGCTCGTCCTCCTGTCCGAAGTCCGGCTCGATAAAGACGTGCTGACCCATCAGCAGCCCTTCACCGCTGTCCAGCGTCACATAGAAGGGGTACTTGCTGGAAAGCTGGGTGTCGTTGTCGTAGTAGCTCTCCTGCTGCACCGGATTGTTCCAGTCCACGGTGGTGACGCTGCCCGTCCATGTGGTGTCGTCCACGCGGGAGCGGATGACCACCGCCGTGCCCTCACGGAGGGCGGCGGCGTTGTTCTCGTTGACGTAGCCCTTGACACGGTAGCCGCCCGTCTCCACGATGGTCATGAAGGGCAGCGGGTTGCCGTAGTTGTCGGTAGCGCCGTTTTCGTTGATGGACTGGATCTCACCGGCCACCTCCGACTTGACGGCGGCGTTCTTCAGGTTGCTTTGCAGCTTCTCCACGTCCTTCGTCTTGCTGGCGATGTTGGCCTTGTACTCCAGAATGGACACGTTGGCCTCGCGGATGTCCAGCTCGTACTGGCGCTTCATCTCATCATCGTAGGTGTCGGCCTGCAGCTTTTCCAGCTTCTCTTTTTCGTCCTCTTTGTTCTCCAATTGGGTCTTTTGCTGCTCCAGCGCCAGCTGCGCCAGCTCCAGCTCCCGCTGGATCTGACTTAAATCGTAGGTGAACAGCACGTCGCCCACCTCCACGGTGTCGCCTACCTCTACCTTGATCTCGTCCACCGTCATGGAGTCGTCCTTCTTCACCTTCGTCTCGCCCAGGGGACTGACGATGCCGCCGAAACGGTCGGCCAGCCCCACGGAGCCAAGGCCGCACACCATAGACACGGACTGGACGGAGGCCTCGCCCTCCACCTGTCCGCAGCCGGACACCACGGTCAGCAGCATGACCAGCGCCAATGCCAACGCAGCTTTTCTCATGTTCAGTATCTCCTTTGCCATGCTCGCGGCCACGCCGCGGCGGATGATGGGGTATCTATCGCCGGCGGCCTCCCCACGGGAGCGCCGCACTTTCCCCTTTAGACGGCGGCGAGAGGAAAATTGTTCCTCGCCGCCTCTATTATCATAGCATGACAGAGGGGGCGAATTCGTGAACATTCCGTGAACGGAAGTTTAAGCACTGGCTAAGATTCAGTGCCAATTCGATGACAGTTTGGTGACAATGGAAACAAAAGGGTGACAAAGGGGGACGAAAATGCAGAAACCGCGCCCTTTTCGTAGGGGTCGATGCCCACATCGACCCGCACGCAGGCATTTGCGTGAATAAAAGGGTTGGGTGAGAGGAAAGACCTTCGATTATGTCATTGCGAACCAGTCCGCAGACTGGTGCGGCAATCCGTTCTCCCCTTGCCGCACCGTGCATTACACCTCGCCGTTGGGGACGCGGATTCCCACGCCAGTGACATCGGTCACTGGCTCGGAATGA
>CAZTHY010000116.1:0-4249 GCA_964613205.1 uncultured Oscillospiraceae bacterium | reverse complement strand
AGAGCAATAAAAAAAGAGACCCGAAAGGGTCTCTTTTTTTGTCTTGCCTGCGGCGTAAAAAATAGGCTCCCCTTACTTGTAAGGGGAGCTGGCAGCGCGCAGCGCTGACTGAGGGGATTCCGCTGCGGCGGGGTTATCCCTTCCGTCACGGCTTCGCCGTGCCACCTCCCCTTGTAAAACAAGGGGAGGCTATTCCCGCCGTTTCACGGCGGGCGGCGGGGTGAGGTCACCCCGCCCTACGACCATCGACGCAACCTTTTCGTTCATCGTTTTGCATACGCCTACCGCACTCCCTGCCAAGGGCGGACAGAGTCGTCCGCCCCTACAAAAAAGAGACCGCATAGCGGTCTCTTTTCACGCGTGGTATTGCGGTTCGTTGCCTTGGTAGATGTCCTGCATTTCGCGGTCAATCTCGCTGATGGCATCGGAGCAGAGGCGGAGGCGGGCGGCGTCGCTGGCGGTGAATTTGCGGTCGGATTTGTAGCGCAATTCATGCTCCAGACTGGCCCACATATCCATGGCGATGGTGCGGAGCTGGATCTCCACCGGCAGCACCATGGTGCCCTCGGAGATGACGATGGGCACGTTGACGATGAGGTGCAGGCTGCGGTAGCCGGTGTCCTTGGGCTCCTTGATGTAGTCCACCTCCCGCAGGACGGTATAGGACTCGCTGCGGGTCAGGAGGGAGCGGAGATAGTAAATATCGTCCAAATAGTTGCAAATAACGCGAATTCCCGCCACGTCCTGAATGTGGGCGTAGATATTGTCGATGGTGATAGCCAGCCCACGGCGGCGCAGCTTGTCGATGATGCTGTCCAGCGTCTTGATGCGGTACTCGATGTGGTGGATGGGCGAGTGGTCATACAGGCGGGCGAACTCCTCGTCCAGTATCTCCATCTGCGTCACCGCCACCTTCAGCGCGCTGCGGTACAGGTGGGTCACCCGCACCATACCGGCAGCCAGCTCCTGCTCCTCCGGCGAAATGCGGTTGCTGACAGGTATGTCCTTCAAGCGGATGCTCCCGCTTTTTTCGATCATCACAGGGGCGCTCCTCCTTACGTTGTTTTACTCATGATAGCGCACAGTTATGACGTGGGTATGAACAACCGTGGTTTCCCTCCACAGTATACCTCTTTTTGCGGTAAAACGCAAGAAGAATCACAGATTTTGCCGCTGTTCCACCGCGTTGACGACGCTCTCCGCCACCTGCCAAGATAGAAAGTGTTCGATCTGTTCACAAAAAGAAGCACCCCGAGGGGTGCTTCTTTCGCTTATTTCGTTTGCGGGGTGCGTCAGGTGTTCAGGACGCCCTCTTTCTTGGCCATCAGCCGCTGGAAGACGATGATGCCCGCCACCAGCACAAGGCCGATCACGTCGGTCAGCGTGCCGGGGATCATCATGCACAGGCCGCCTGCCAGCAGACCCAGCCGGAGGATCCAGGGGATGTGCCTGTACAGGAAGCCGTTCAGCGCGGCGGCCACACCGAACAGACCCAGCACGGCGGTGATGGAGATCTGTACCACGTGCCACCAGCCATCCACGCCCTCGAACAGCATCATCGGATTGTAGGCGAAGATGTAGGGCACGATAAAGGCGGCGATAGCCAGCTTGGTGGCCACAAAGCCTGTCTTCATGGGGTTGGACTTGGCGATGGCGGCACCGGCATAGGCGGCCAGCGCCACAGGGGGCGTGATGTCGGCCACGATGCCGAAGTAGAACACGAAGAAGTGGGCGGCCACATCGGGGAAGCCCAGCTGCACCAGGATAGGCGCACAGGTGGAGGCCATGATGCAGTAGTTGGCGGTGGTGGGAACGCCCATGCCCAGCACGATGCAGCACAGCATGGTCAGCACCAGACCGAGGATGGTGGCGTTACCGGCGATGGAGACGATACCGTTGATGAGGGTGGAGGCAAGACCGGTGACGGTGATGCAGCCGGCGATCATACCGGCCACGGCGCAGGCGCAGGCCACGGTGATGGCGCCGCGGGCGCCGGATTCCAGCGCTTCCACGATCTTCAGCGGGGTGATGCGGTTCTTGGGGTTCAGCGCACCGACGATGATGGCGGCCAGAATGGACAGCGCCGCCGCCGTCTGAATGGTGCGGGTGTTGGAGGACACCAGCCACACCAGCAGCACCAGCGGGATCAGCAGGTAGGCCTGCTTGAGAAGCTCCTTCACCTTGGGCAGCTGCTCCTTGGGGATGCCCTTCAGACCCAGCTTCTTGGCCTCCAAGTGGACGGCGATGAAGATACCGGTGAAGTAGAGGACGGCGGGGAGAATGGCCTTCACGGCCACTTCCGCGTAGGGGATGCCGATGTACTCCGCCATGAGGAAGGCGGCAGCGCCCATGATGGGAGGCATGATCTGACCGCCGGTGGAGGCGGCGGCTTCTACGGCCGCAGCGAACTCGGGACGGTAGCCGGTCTTTTTCATCATGGGGATGGTGATGGAGCCGGAGCCCACGGTATTGGCCACGGAGGAACCGGAGCACATACCCTCAAGGGCGCTGGCCACGACAGCCACCTTGGCGGGGCCACCGGAGAAGCGACCCACCACGGCGTTGGCCAACTGGACGAAATAGTCGCCGATGCCGGTACGCTCCAAAAAGGCGCCGAAGATGATGAACAGGACGATAAACTTATAGCAGACGTTGATGGGCGTTCCGATAACGCCGGTGGTGGTGTAGAACAGGGTGTAGACGATACGGGTCAGCGTCTGCGCCAGCGTGCGTCCGCCGCCGCCGGTCATAATGTTGATAAAGGCGTAGATCATCAGCACGCCCACCACGCAGAGGATGGGGATACCGACGCAGCGGCGGCACAGCTCCAGCACGATGAGGATGCCCACGATGCCGATGACCACTTCCAGCATACCGATACGGACGGACATATTGATGATCTTCATGGCGTTGAGGGCATAGTAGAAGAAGCTGCCCGCGCCCAGCACCATCAGCACAATGTCGTACCAGGGCATATGGTTGGGACGAACGTGGTTCTTGCTGGCGGGGTAGGTGATGAAGCCGATCATGACGATAAGCCCCATAAAGGTGGTCAGTGCCACTTCCTGCAGCGCCTTGCTGAACAGGGTCATGAGAATACAGAACACGGAGAACGCCGCCAGCAGACCCATCACCACATACTTGGGAGTACCCTCCCAAATGCGGACGTTGGACTCGCGGTCGTACTTTTTCATGACGGCCTCTACGTCCGCCATGGTGCCCACTTCACCGTCGTCCATGTAGGGAGTGGTCTCCACTTCGGGGGCGGTGTCGGGCTTTTTCTTGAAAATGCTCATAGCTCTCCTCCTTGATAGTCTGCCATCGCTTGACAGGGGCAAACATCAAATTTTGTCCTTGTCAAATGAGGGCAAAGTGGGGTCGCGCGTCGTTTTTTCAGCAGACTACGGCGGGGTTGACCCCCGCCGCAGCCTGCTTTGGCATTAAGCTGCCGTTAAAGTTTTCGTGAAGTGTTACTTGGTGGGAACGGTGATGCCCTTCTCGGCGAAGTACTTGGCAGCGCCGGGATGATAAGGCACGGAGGTGATGTTGGTGGCGTTCTCCAGATTCAGCTCAGCGGCCTTGCCGTGAGCCAGATCACCGCTGTTCTCGAAGATGTCGGACACGAAGGCGTAGATGGCCTCGTCGGAGACGTTGTCGGCGGCCAGCACCACAGCGCCGACGGCCACGGTGGTGGCGTCCTCAGTCATGGTGGTGTAGGTACCGGCGGGGATGGTGGTGGCAATGTAGTAGGGGCACTTGGCGATGAGGGCATCGGTGTGCTCCTTGTCGATGCTGACCAGATACACGTCCTTGCCGGTGGCCAGGTCGGTGATGGCGGTGGTGGGAGCACCGGCCACGATGAAGGCGGCATCGATCTTGCCGTCCTTCAGAGCGTCAGCGCTGTCGCCGAAGGACTTGTACTGGGGCTTGATGTCCTCCTCGGTGAGGCCGTAGGCGTCCAGAATGTCGATGGCGTTGAAGTACACGCCGGAACCGGCGTCGCCGATGGAGACGTTCTTACCGGCCAGATCCGCCACGGTCTTGATGTCGGGGTTGCAGGTCACGATCTGCACCTGCTCCAGATACAGGTTGGCCACGGTGGAGAAGCTGGTGATGGCACCGTCATCCGCAAAGGTGCTGGTGCCGTTGTAGGCGTACGCCATCACGTCGGACTGGCAGAAGCCCAGCTGGGCATCGCCGCTGTCCAGCAGCAGGACGTTGGCCTTGGAGCCGCCGGAGGTGACAGCGG
>CAZTHY010000115.1:0-4291 GCA_964613205.1 uncultured Oscillospiraceae bacterium | reverse complement strand
CCCTTTCGTCATTTGCTGCGCAAATGCCACCTTCCCCACAGGGGAAGGCAAGAGATGTGGTTTTGCGGGCGTTCCCGTAAACCAAAAACAAAAGGGAGGGGCGACGCCCCTCCCTTGCTGCCTATCAAATATCCAGCAGCTTCAATTCCTCCTCGTCCACCTTCCGCAGCTCCTTCTTGCTGAAGATGTCGTACATACAGGGGACGACGAACAGCGTCATCAGCGTGGCGTAGGTCAGGCCGCCGATGGTGACCAGGGCGATGGGCTGCATCAGCGCCGTACCGGCGTTTTTGGCGGTGGCGGTGACGATCATGCCCAAAATCGTGGTCAGACTGGTCATCAGGATAGGCCGCAGACGGGTGACACCGGCGTCGATGATGGCCTCGCGGCGCTCCATGCCCGCCAGACGCTGCTGGTTGATGTAGTCCACCAGCACGATACCGTTGTTGACGATGATGCCCACCAGCAGGATGAAGCCGATCAGACTGATGACCGACACCTCGATACCCGCCAGCAGCAGCGCGATGAAGCCGCCGGTAAAGGCCAGCGGGATGGTGAACATGACGATAAACGGCGATTTCAGCGACTGGAACTGCGCCACCATGATGAAGTACACCAGCACCACGCCCAGCGCCAGCATGATCATCAGCTGACCCAGTGCGTCCATGATCTGCTGGTTCTCGCCGCCGAACTCCACGGTAATGCCCGCCGGCAGCGTCATGTTGTTCACCACGCGCTCCACCTCGGACGTGACCTTCGTCACGTTGTAGCCCTCCGCCAGCACGGCGGACACGGTGACGCAGCGGCGCTGCTGGTCACGGCTGATGACGTTCATGGAGACGGTTTCCTCCACGGTGGCCACGTCGCCCAGCAGGAACGTGCCGTCGCCGTCGTCCTCGTCATCGTCGGCCATCATGGCGCTCATGTCGCTGCTGCCGCCCATGGAAATGGCCGCGTCGGGGGTGATCTCCAGCTTGAGAAGCGTCTCCCGCGTCACGACGCTGCCCTCGATGGCGTCCACCGACAGCGACATATCCACGTTGTCCAGCGTCACGTCGGAGAGGGAAGCGCTGTCCTGCAAAGCAGTGGCGATCTTCATGTAGATCTGCGCCACGGTCATGCCGTGAGACGCGGCCTTGGCGCGGTCGATGTTCACCTGCAAGGCGGCGGCGGACTCCTGCAAGCCGTCGGAGGTCTCCGCAATGCCCTCGATGTTGCTCAGTTTTTCGGCGATAGACTTAGCGGTGGATTGCAGGTCGTCCATGTCGTTGCCGTACACCGTCATGGAGACGCCGCTGCCGGTCATCATGCCCATCATCTGATCCATAATGCCGCCGGACGATACCTCGCAGTCCATATCCTTGCACAGCTCGTCGATCTGCTTGCTGACGACGGAGCCGAACTTGCCCTCCGGCAGCGTGACGTAGCCGGTGATGTCGTAGCTGCCGCCACCACCGCCGCTGCCCATGCCCATGATGGACGTGCCGCCCATCATGAAACCGGCATCCTGTACGTCCTCAATGGTCATCAGCTTTTCCAGCACCTCATCGGCCATGTCCACCGCTTCCTCGCGGGTGGCATCCTCCGGCATGGTGATGGACACGGTCAGGTTGTTCATGTCCATCTCCGGCATGAAGATGAAGCCGCGGCTGACGGCCGCCCAGCAGGTAGTTACCAGCAGCACCAGCGACAGCAGCAGGACACCGGCCTTGTGGTCGAGAGCGAACTCGATGGCCTTGCGGTAGGCGGGGTAGATCTTATCCAGCAGGCCGGGCTTGAAGCCGGAATCGCTGCGGAGCAGGCCGGTGGCCATGGCGGGCACCAGCGTGATGGACACCAGCAGACTGGCCATAAGGGCATAGGTGATGGTCAGCGCCAGATCGGTAAAGAGCTGCCGCGTCAGACCCTCCACGAACACGATAGGCGCAAACACGCACACAGTGGTCAGCGTGGAGGCCGCTACCGCGCCCACCACCTGCTGGGTGCCGGACACGGTGGCCTGTATGATGGACACGCCCTTGGCGCGGAGACGGTAGATATTCTCGATGACCACCACCGAGTTGTCCACCAGCATACCTACCGCCACGGCAAGGCCGCTGAGGGAGATCATGTTGATGGTCACGCCGCTGAAATACATGGCTACAATGGCGGCGATGACGCTGACGGGGATGGACACCAGCGTGATAAGGGTAGGCCGCCAGTCACGCAGGAACAGGAACAGCACCACCACGGAGAACAGCGCGCCCCACAGCAGGGAGGAGGTGATGGTCTCTACGATGAGGTAGATATAGTCGCCCTGATCCATCAGCGGCGCGAAATCCAGACCCTCGTACTCCGCCGTCAGCTCTTCAAAGCGGGCGGTGATGTTGTCGGAGGCCGCCGCCGTGGCGTAGTTGGACTGCTTGGTAAACGTGGCCAGAATGCCGTTTTCGCCGTTGACCTTGGTGTAGATCTCGCCGGCGTTGTCGGTGACGACGATGGCGGCAATGTCGCCCAGCGTGATGGGCTTTACGCCGTCCATGTCCAGATCGAGGATGACCATGTTTTCCAATTCTTCACGGGTGGAAATGGTCTCGCCCACCGACACCATGTACTGCACGCCGTTTTCATCGTCGATGTAACCGGCGGGCATGGAGAAGTTCTGCGCCGTCAATAGCTGGCTGACGGTGGCGATGGACAGCGTGCCGGACATATCCGACTGGTCGTCGATGTCCTTTTTCGCGTCGGCCAGCTGGTCAAGACCGCTTTCGATCTGTGTCTCGGCGGCGGTGAGCTGCACCTCCGCCGTGGCCAGCTGGGTAATGCCGTCAATGAGGGAGAGGACGCCGCTGTAGGTGTCGCCGTAGACCTGGTGCTGGAGCTGGGCGTTGGACTTGGCCATAATGGGTGCCATGGCCTTCTTCGCCCCCACCATGGCGTTGTTGACCTCCACGATGGTGTTGTACATCTGCACCACCTGCTCCTCCGTCAGACCGGCGGCACCGGCGATCTGGCCGATGTTGCCGCCGATCTCCGACCAGTCGGGCTGAGAGGGCGTAGTGCCGCCGCCTTCGGGCGGATCGGGCAGATCGGGGATGTTGGGAATGTCAGGCGTTTCGGGGTCTTCCGGCGTTTCCGGCGCCTCGGGGCGCTGGATGTCGCCGGAGCTTTCGATGGGTGTCATGGTGGTGTCGGGCATGGCGGCATAGAGCTGCCGCAGCGCCGGCAGCGCTTCCTCCAGCGCATCCTCCACCGTGCCCGCCACACCGGCGGCCATGGAGGCTTTGGCGCTGTCTAACTGCTCACGGGCTTCCTTGATCTCTTCCTGCGCGTCCAGCAGCTCCGCCTCTGTGTCGCCCAGCAGCTTGCGGACGGCGGCGGCCACATCGTCGGACAGCGCGTCCAGCTTCTTCTCGTCCAGAATGACGTGTGCCTGCCGCGTCACGGAGCCGGACACGTCCACGCTGGCCACGCCGGAGATACCCTCCAGCTTGCTCAGTATCTCGTCCTCCACGAAGTCGCTGAGTTCGTACACGTCCATGCCCTCGCAGCTGATGGCGGCCACCATCACCGGCAGCATGGAGGGGTTGATCTTCAGCACATAGGGCGTGCCTACGGTGTCGTCCCATTCGCCCTGCAAAACGGAGATCTTCTGCTGGATGTCCACGCTGATGGTGTCCATGTTCACGCCGTCCTCAAATTCCAGCATCACCATGGACGCACTGTCCTGGCTGGTGGAGGTGACGGTCTTGATCTGATCCAGCGTGGCCATGGACTGCTCCATGGGACGGGTGATGTCGGCCTCTACGCTTTCGGGGCTGGCACCCGGGTCGGTGGTGACGATGATGACGTAGGGGAAGTCCATGTTGGGCATCAGGTCGGGGGTCATCTTGGTGTAGGCCACCACGCCCAGCACCACGATGGCCAGCACCACCACAAACACCGTCAACGGCTTTTTCACGCTGAATTTTGCCATAACGCGCTCCTTCCGCAGGACACACCGCCCCACGATGAATTACCATAATGAGGTAGTGTAGCACCCCGCCGGAGAACTTGCAAGCGGTTTTGAAAAAAGTTTACGATTCTGTTACAAAGATGACGTTTTTCTTGATTATTTCGATGTTCGTAGTATTTTTTCGGGAAGTTGGTATGGGGGAGTGTACCGAGGGGGGAGGGCAACGGTGAACGGAAGGGGTAACGGTGAACGGTTCGTAGGGCGGGGTGACCTCACCCCGCCGTTTCGCCGCAAAGCGGCGAACATTTCGTAGGGGTCGATGCCCACATCGACCCGCACGGACGCACCACGGAGACG
>CAZTHY010000114.1:2860-4326 GCA_964613205.1 uncultured Oscillospiraceae bacterium | reverse complement strand
GCTGCCGCAGCCGAAGGTCTCAAACTTCACGTCACGGATGACGTTGTCCTGGATTTTCAGGTACATCTTCATAATATCGCCGCACTTGGCGTTGCCCACCTCGCCGATACCGTCGGCATCCGGCAGCGCACCGACGTTGCGGGGATGCAGGAAGTGATCCATTACTGTTTCCGTATACAGTGCCATAGTCGTATCCTCCTTTTACAGTATAAATGGCCGCTTGCCGGACTGGAGATCCCTCCACATGGGGGACATATCCCGCAGATACGCCACCACACGGGGCACCTGCTCTAAAATGTAGTCGATCTCCTCCTCCGTGTTGTCACCGCACAGACTCAGCCGCAGAGAGCCGTGGGCTACCTCGTGGGGACGGCCGATGGCCAGCAGCACATGGCTGGGATCCAGCGACCCGCTGGTACAGGCGCTGCCCGACGAGGCGCAGATACCCGCCGCATCCAGCAGCAGAAGCAGACTTTCGCCCTCGATGCCCTCAAAGCAGAAGTTGACGTTGCCCGCCAGCCGGTGCACCGGATCGCCGTTGAGGGCGCTGTGGGGAATGGCGGACAGCCCCGCAATGAGCTTGTCCCGCAGCGCCGTCACACGAGGGGAGACCTCCGCCATGTGGCCGCAGGCGTCCTCCAGCGATGCCGCCAGCCCTGCGATACCGGCGATGTTCTCCGTACCGGCGCGCTTGCCCCGCTCCTGTGCGCCGCCCTCGATGACGTTCACCAGCGGGATGCCCCGGCGGGCGTACAGCACGCCGGTACCCTTGGGGCCGTGGAACTTGTGGCCGGACAGGGACAGCATATCGATATGCTGCGCTTGTACGTCGATAGGCAGGTGACCCGCCGCCTGTACCGCGTCGGTGTGGAACAGCACGCCTTTTTCGCGGCACACTGCGCCGATGTTGGCGATGGGGAGGATGGAGCCGATCTCGTTGTTGGCGTACATGACGGTGACGAGACAGGTGTCGTCCCGAATGGCCGCCGCCACCTGCGCTGCCGTCACGGTGCCGACGGAACCCACGTCCAGCAGCGTGATGTCAAAGCCCTCTTTTTCCAGCTTTTTCAGTGTATGCAGCACCGCATGATGCTCAAAAGCGGTGGAGATGATGTGCTTTTTGCCTTTCCGCTCGCCCAAACGGGCGGCGGAGAGGATGGCCTGATTGTCGGCTTCGCTGCCGCCGGAGGTGAAGGTGATCTCTTTATAGTCGGCGTTCAGGCATTTGGCCACCCGCTGCCGCGCGTCCGCCAGCGCCTCCGCCGCCTCCTGTCCCACGGTGTGGAGACTGGAGGGATTGCCGTAACAGGTCTGGAAATAGGGGAGCATGGCCGCCACGGCGGTGTCGCTCATCCGCGTGGTAGCGGCGTTGTCCGCGTAAACCCGCATCGTTGTCACTCCTTTACATACTAATTTGGTAGGTAAATGAAGCATACCACATATTACCTACCAAGTCAATAGGTAAA
>CAZTHY010000114.1:0-2760 GCA_964613205.1 uncultured Oscillospiraceae bacterium | reverse complement strand
GGTTCCTGCCACTCCACCATGGTGGCGACGCAGCGGTTGATGGACTTGCCCTCGTTGTAGAATTTCTGCTCGTAGTCGGTCATGACGCCGACGGCGCCGCCTGCGTGGAGGTCACGGGTCACCTCGGACAGGACGAAGCCGAATTGGGGGATCTCCTCCAGCGACCACTCGAACAGCTTGTCGTTGTCGGTCTTGAAGTGGATCTGCCCGCCCTCCGCCAGCACCTGACGGTACTTTTTCAGGAAGTTGCCGTGGGTCAGCCGCCGCTTTTTCTGATTGCTTTTCGGCCACGGGTCGCAGAAGTTGATGTACAGCCGGTCGATCTCGCCGGCAGCGAACATATCCGGCAGCAGCGCCGCGTCGCCGTCCACGAACCATACGTTTTTCAGCCCCGCCGCCTTGGCCTTCTCCATGGCCACCACCATGGCATCGGGCACCTTCTCCACGGCGATGAGCAGCACGTCCGGCTCCGCCGCCGCCGTCTTGACGGTAAAGCCGCCCTTGCCGCAGCCCAGCTCCACCCGCAGCGTTTTCGCCTCCGGCATCAGCGAGCGCCAGTTACCCCGCAGGGCAAAGGGATCCATCACCCGATAGTCGCCGCAGGCCTCCATTCGGGGAGTCAGGTTTTTCTTCTTCCGCATCCGCATAGGTCTACCTCACAAGTACAAATATAGCCCCATGATACTCCATTTTTCCCGTTTGCACAAGCACGGATTTCGCGCAGACGCCGTTTTTCTCCGCCTTGTTGCCCTCTCATTCGAAAAAGTGTGCAAAATAACCACCGTTCTTTTGTGAAAACCGCTAAAAAAACAGAAAGAGCGATGGTAGGGCTTGATAATTTCCTAACAAAGCACTATAATGTGATATGTATGAGGAGGAGTATGCGCGCCTGTCGCCGGACAAGCGTGCGTACCGCCGCACTCTTGCGGCCCCGCAGGTGGAAGCGCCTGCGGAGATAATAGTAAGGAGGAGTACCCATGACCAATATCCTGTTGGAAAAGAAGGGGCTCATCGCCGTGGCGACCATCAACCGTCCCAAGGCTCTGAACGCCCTGAACTCCGAAGTGCTGTCCGATCTGGACGAGCTGGTGCGCGTCGTCTCCGAGGACGCGGACATCCGTGCGCTGGTCATCACCGGCAGCGGCGAGAAGGCTTTCGTGGCCGGTGCCGACATCGGTGAGATGAGCACCCTGACCCCCGCCGAGGGCGAGGCGTTCGGCAAGCACGGCAACGACGTGTTCCGCAAGCTGGAGACACTGCCCATCCCCACCATCGCCGCCATCAACGGCTTTGCACTGGGCGGCGGCTGTGAGCTGAGCATGGCCTGCGACATCCGTATCTGCGCCGACACCGCCGTGTTCGGTCAGCCGGAGACCGGCCTCGGCATCACCCCGGGCTTTGGCGGCACCCAGCGTCTGGCGCGTCTCGTCAGCCCCGGCATGGCCAAGCAGCTCATCTACACCGCCAAGAACATCAAGGCGGACGAAGCGCTGCGCATCGGTCTTGTCAACGCCGTCTATCCTCTCGAGGAGCTGCTCCCCGCCGCCGAAAAGCTGGCGGAGACCATCGCCAAGAACGCTCCCATCGCCGTCCGCGCCTGCAAGAAGGCCATCAACGACGGTCTGGAAGTGGGCATGGACGATGCCATCGTCATCGAGGAGAAGCTGTTCGGCAGCTGCTTCAAGACCGCCGATCAGATCGAGGGCATGAGCGCCTTCCTGGAGAAGCGCAAGCACGAGCCGTATCAGAACAAGTAAGTTAATTAACAGGCAGCCGCCTGATGATTAAAAGCGTTGTAACTCAAAATTTTGATTAGGAGGAACAATCATGAAAGTAGCAGTATTTGGCGCAGGCACTATGGGCAGCGGTATTGCCCAGGTTTTCGCAGCGAAGGGCCACACCGCCCTGATGTATGCATCCAGCGTTCCCAGCGCTCAGCGCCATAAGGATAAGCTGGCTGCCTCTCTGAACAAGAAGGTCGCCAAGGGCAAGATGACCCAGGAAGCCGCCGACGATCTGATGAGCCGCCTGCTGGTGGAGGAGTGTGACGCTGCCGCCGATGCCGATCTGGTCATCGAGTGCGTCGCTGAGAACATGGCCACCAAGAAGGAGCTGCTGGGTCGTCTGGACGCCATCTGCAAGGAAGGCGCTATCTTCGCTTCCAACACCTCTTCTCTGTCCATCACCGAGATGGCGCAGGGTCTGAAGCACCCCCTGATCGGTATGCACTTCTTCAATCCCGTGCCCGCCATGAAGCTGGTGGAGGTCATTGCCGGCGGCAACACCCCCGCAGAGCTGGTGGACTACATCAAGAACCTGTCTGTTGAGATCGGCAAGACCCCCGTGGTGGTCAATGAGGCTCCCGGCTTTGTGGTCAACAAGATCCTGATCCCCTATTGCAACGAGGGCGTTTGCGTTCTGCAGGAAGGCGTTGCCTCCGCGGAAGATATCGATATTGCTATGCAGCTGGGCTGCAACCATCCCATGGGCCCCCTGCATCTGGGTGACCTCATCGGCTGGGACGTGGTGCTGAACATTATGGACGTGCTGTTCAACGAGACCCACGATAGCAAGTATCGCGCAAACGTGCTGATCCGGAAGATGGTTCGCGCGGGCAAATTGGGTATTAAGTCCGGCGAAGGCTTCTTCAACTACAACAAGTAACATCTGGAAAAGGAGAAAAGAGTATGGATTTCCATCTGACGAAGGAACAGCTGCTCGTTCAAAAGATGTACCGCGATTTCGCGGAGAACGAGGTCA
>CAZTHY010000113.1:2957-4377 GCA_964613205.1 uncultured Oscillospiraceae bacterium | reverse complement strand
CCGGCACCGGCGACGTGGCGCTGAACGTGTTCCAGTCCCTGCCGGTGGACGGCGTTATCATCGTGGCCAGCCCCCAGGAGCTGGTGTCCATGGTGGTGCAGAAGGCCGTCAAGATGGCGCAGATGATGAACATTCCCATCGTCGGCCTCGTGGAGAACATGAGCTACGTCCAGTGCCCCGACTGCGGCAAGAAGCTGTATATCTTCGGTGAGGGCAAGACGGAGGAGGCCGCCAAGCTGTACGACATCCCCCTGCTGGCCAAGATGCCCATCGACCCGCAGCTGGCCAAGCTGGTGGACGACGGCGCTATCGAGTACTTCGAGGGCGACTGGCTCCACGACGTGGCCGAAGCCATTCTCAAGGCGTAAGAACCCCTTCGGCGGTGCGCGGCGATCCGCGCACCGCTTTTTTCGTTTTCCGGTGCAACCGATGGCGGCAGACGGCAAGTAGTAGGGTGAAGGACATCACAGGAGGTGAACGCAGATGGAGGACAGGGACATCGTGGCGCTGTACTGGCAGCGCGACCCCAAGGCCATCGAAAGCAGCCAACAGAAATACGGCACCTACTGCGCCGCCATCGCCCAGCGTCTGCTGGACAGCCGCGAGGACGCGGAGGAATGTGTGGCCGACACATGGTTGGCGGCGTGGAACGCCATACCGCCCCACCAACCGGCGGTGCTGCGGACGTTTTTGGGCAAGCTGACACGCCGGTTATCGCTGCTGATGCTGCGGCAGCAGGGGCGATTGAAGCGGGGCGGCGGCGAGACGTCGCTGGCGCTGGAGGAGCTGGCGGAGTGTGTCGGCAGCGACACCACGGAGCAAGCGGTGGAGCGGCGGGAGCTGCGGCGGGTGCTGGATCGGTTTTTGGAGTCGCTGAGCGTCCAGCAGCGTCAGGTCTTTCTGGCGCGGTACTGGTACGGCGTATCCGTTGATGAAATCGCGGAAAAGTGGCACTTCTCCCCCGCCAAGGTGAAGTCCATGCTCCACCGCACCCGAAAAAAGCTGCGCGCCACGCTGGAAAAGGAGGGCTACTGATGGACGCTTTCACACTGCTGGACGGTCTCACCAACGTGCGGGACCGGTATCTGCTGGAGACGGAGGAACGTCTCTTTGCAGAGAGGAAACCACGCCGCCCCGCAGGGGCGTACCTGCTGGCGGCGGCGCTGGCGCTGCTGCTGTGCTTCGGCACGGCGCTGGCGGTGGACGGTGACTTCCGCGAGAAGGTGTTCGCCCTGTTCACCGTGGCGGACACGCCGCCCCATGAGGAGGAACACAGCGGCATCGTCACCGACCTGGGCACCGGCATCACGGCGGAGTACATCTTCGTCCCCCACTTCGCCCGCATCGACGGCGGGATGTTCCTCGTCTGCGACGACGAGGTGGAGATGAATCAGGGCAGCCGGTACAGCGCCTACGTCTA
>CAZTHY010000113.1:0-2857 GCA_964613205.1 uncultured Oscillospiraceae bacterium | reverse complement strand
CTGACACCGGCGGAGGTACAGCCGGACTACTGGCAGTCCTACACGCCGCAGGGCGAACAGCTCGTCAGCGGCCGCCGGTTGACGCTGGAACGGCAGGCGGGCGGCACCTTCACCCTCACCGACATGGCCACCGGCCAATCCACGCCGCTGGAGGGCTACGCCCTGCCGGAGAGCGCCACGGAAAACGACATCTTCGGCGCGGAAAATCCCGACGGCACGGCGCTGCTCATCGGCGTTCGCGGCGGCGAAAGCTGGAACTACACCACGCTGGACGTGGTGACACCGGACAAATGCGTCCGTATTCAGCACCACAGCGCCGATGACGTGCAGGAGCACTACATGACGTGGCTCAGCGACAGCCGCTTCGTCATCGACTGCACCCCTGCCGGCGACACCGGCGAGGGGACGTGGTTCTACTTCTACGAAACGGAGACGGCCTGATCCGTCTCCGCTTTTGTAACCGTTTGTAACGATTTCCGGCATTTTGTAACCGATTTGATGCCGAATCGTAACGACACCCCGCCGCCGGTGTGGTATGCTGGCACCATCAAAACATAACGCGGAGGTGCCCTGTATGAAACGAGTAAAATGGCTGCTTTTGGCCGCCCTGCTGGGTGCCTTGCTGTTTTTTTCGGTCTTTTTGAAATCTCTTGACAGGTGCGTTTCCGCATATTATAATGACGTTATATAACTTGTTTATATAACTATTTGACGCAAGGAGACAGCCAATGCCCAAACAACGGATCACGACAGAAATGGTGGTCGCCGCTGCTTTTGACCTTGCACGGCAGAACGGCATGGAGCATGTCACCGTGAAAAGCATCGCACAGAAGCTGAACTGCTCCGTCCAGCCCATTTACAGCTACTGCGACAGCATGGACGGACTCAGAAACGACGTATACATCAAAACAAGGGGCTTCATACAGGAATATGTGGCCTCCCGCATCGACAAAAACGACCTGTTCCGCAGCACCGGACAGGCGTACATACAGCTTGCAAAAGAGGAACCCCACCTGCTGAACCTATTCATCCTGCAAAAGCGGGAAAACATCACCTCTTTGGACGACCTGTACAGGATGGAGACGAACCCGCAGGTGGCGCGCAGCATCGCAGAGCAGCTAAACATCTCTCCGGAAAGCGCGCGGCAGCTTCATCTGCACATGCTGATCTACACCATGGGCATCGGCACCATCTTCGCCGTGTCGAAGCCCGGCATACCGACAGAGGAGATCTATTCCCAGCAGGAGCTGGCCTATGACGCCTTTTTGAAAGCGGCGCTGGAAAGGAAGTCGAACCAATGAAAACAGCCGTCATTTACCATTCGCAAACCGGTTTTACGAAACGCTACGCCCAGTGGATCGCAGAAGCCGCAAACGCCGACCTCTTTGCGCTGTCCGAGGCGAAAAAGAAGGACTTTTCCGCCTATGAAGCCATCGTGTTTGGCGGCTGGGCTTGCGCCGGCACCATCAGCAAGCTGGGCTGGTTCAAGGGCAACATGGAAAAATGGGCAGACAAAACGCTTGTCGCGTTTTGTGTCGGTGGAAATCCCTTTGACCCGAACATCGAAACCGCGCTCAAAAAGAATTTCAGCGCGTCGGAGCTGGACAGGGTAAGGGTGTTCTACTGCCCTGGCGGATTCAACTACGAAAAAATGTCCGTCCCGTCAAGGCTGCTGATGAAAATGTTCGCCGCGTCCCTCAACGCAAAGAAAGATAAAACGGCTGAAGAGACGGAAATGGCGAAATACATCTCGTCCTCCTACGACATTTCAGACAGGAAATTCATCCAGCCCATTCTGAACTGTCTGCCCTGACGAAGGGCAATAAACGCCGTAAAGCAAGACACCCCGCGAGGTGCCTTGCTTTTTCTCGTCAAAAGGGGCTGGGGTATCAAAACTCTTATACCTCTATTCAAATTATCATCTTTCGCTGTGGCGAAATCTGTGCTATACTGCTCTCAGCAAACACACAAGAGGTGTCCTATGAACAGATCTCTGCTTTTTTATCTCTGCTCCCTGCTGCTGTTCAGCTCCAACGGCATCGTGTCCAACTATATCCCGCTGGACAGTACCTATATCGTCCTGCTGCGGACGCTGATCGGCGGCGCGCTGCTGCTGGCGCTGTTTCTCCTGCGGGGCGGACGGTTCACGTTTTACCACCACTGGCGGCAATTTTTCTTCCTGCTGGCCTCCGGCATATCCATGGGGCTGAGCTGGATGTTCCTGTTTGAAGCCTACGATCGGGTAGGCGTCAGCATCGCGTCGCTGCTGTACTACTGCGGGCCGGTCATCGTGATGGCACTCTCACCGCTGCTCTTTCACGAGCGCCTTACGGCGGGAAGAGCGGTGGGCTTTCTCTCCGTCATCGTCGGGGTGGTGCTGGTGAACAGCATCACCTCCGGCGGTGCCGGCGATACCTGGGGCGTGGCCTGCGGGCTGCTGTCCGCCGCCACCTACGGCCTGCTGGTCATCTGCAACAAGAAGGCCGCGCCCATCGTCGGCTTTGAAAACGTGGTGCTGCAAATGGTGACGGCCTTTTTCACGGTAGCCGTGTTCGTCGGCGTCACACAGGGCTTCGCCATCCACCTCCCCGCCGAAGGCGTGCTGCCTATGGCCATTTTGGGCGTGGTCAACACCGCGCTGGGGTGCTACCTGTACTTCTCCTCCATCGGCCAGCTCCGCGTCCAGACGGTGGCCATTTGCAGCTACTTGGACCCCCTTTCGGCGGTGCTGCTGTCGGCGCTGGTACTCCACGAGACGCTGACGCCCCGCCAGCTCCTCGGTGCCGCCCTCATCCTCGGCGGCGCCCTCGTCGGCGAGCTGTTCAAAGGACGGCACGCTGAAAAGTGAAGCATTTGC
>CAZTHY010000112.1:0-4380 GCA_964613205.1 uncultured Oscillospiraceae bacterium | reverse complement strand
GCGCCCACGATGGCGATCTTCTGCCCCGTATAGGCGGTGAAATTCACGTCGGTCATCAGGGGCTTGTCGGGGCTGTACCCGAAGCGGACGTGGGTGAAGTCCACCTGTCCTCTCGCCTGCTCCACCACGGCGGGCAGGGCGGGATCCGGCTCCATCTCCGGCTCGTCCAGCAGGTCGTAGACCCGCTCCACCGACGCCAGCGCCGACTGGAGGGAGTTGATCATGTAGGACAGCTCCGTGATGGGCTCGCCTGCCTGATTGACGTACTGGAAAAACGCCTGAAAGACGCCGGGGCTCATGGTGCCCCGCAGCAGCATCCCGCCGCCTAAAATGGCGATACCCACCAGTCCGCAGCGGTTGATAAGCCGCACGCCCGGGTTCACCGCGTTCATCATGAAGTCGGTCTTTTCCGAGGTACGCGCCAGTTCCTCGGCGGCAGCGTGTACCTTGCGGGAGCTTTGCGCTTCGTAGTTGAAGGATTTGATGACCATGCGGCCGCTGTACGATTCTTCCACAAGGCCGTTCAGCGCGCCCACCGCCCGCTGACGGTCGGCGGCGTATTGCAGGGTGCGGCGGGAAACCAGATTGGTCACCACCAGCGACACCGCCGTAAAGCCCAAAAACACCAGCGTCAGCACCACGCTGAAGCGGAACATCATCACGATGGAGCCGATGACGGTGCCCACCGCCACGAACAGGCGGATAAGGCCGGTTTGCAGCGCCTCCGACATTTTATCCAGATCGTTGGTGGCGCGGCTCATCACCTCGCCCACCTGATGGCGGTCGTAAAACGACAGGGGCAGCCGGTGGAGCTTTTCGGCAATATCACCACGGAGCTGGTAGTTCAGCTTTTCGGCAAAGCTGGCCATGAGGAAGTTTTGCAGGATGTAGACCAGTGATGCGCCGCCGTACAGCGCCAGCAGGATGACCACCTGTTCGCCGCCCCACTCCCATGTGATGCGGAACGTCTCACCTACCGCCCGCAGCTCCTTGATGCGCGTCCAGATGGCATCCACCGCCGCGGCGCTGTAAAGAGGGCCGATGATGTTCAGTGCGCTGTACACCGTGACGGACAGCAGCACCACCAGCAGGCGGATACGCTGTCTGCCCAGCGACTTAAGGAAGCGGAGAGTGGTCTTTTTCGCGTCCTTCGCCATTTCCATTTCCTCGTCCTGATACAGTTCCTGCTCATCCATGGTGGTCACCGCCTTTCATCTGAGAGTTGACAATATCCAAATAGACAGGGCACGTTTTCAGCAGTTCCTCGTGGCGACCCTTGCCCACGATCTTACCGTCGTTGAGGACGATGATCTGATCGGCGTGGAGGATGGTGCTGATGCGCTGGGCGATGATCAGCACGGCGGCGTCCTTCACTTCCGCCGCCAGCGCCCGCCGCAGCGCTGCGTCGGTTTTGAAGTCCAGCGCGGAGAAGCTGTCGTCAAAGACGTACAGATCGGCCTTCTTCGCCAGCGCTCTGGCGATGGACAGCCGCTGCTTCTGCCCGCCGGAGAAGTTGGTGCCGCCCTGCGCCACAGGGGCGTTCAGCCCCTCCGGCAGCTCCAGCACGAAATCCGACTGTGCCACATGGAGGGCGTGACGCAGCTCCTCCTCGGTGGCATCGGGGTTGCCGTAGCGGAGGTTCTCCGCAATCGTACCGGAGAACAGCCACGCCTTCTGAGGGACGTAGGCCACCGCCTGCCGCAGCGTCTGCTGGGGGATGGCGCGAACGTCCTGCCCGTGGAGGGTAACGGCGCCGCCGGTGACGTCGTGGTAGCGCAGCACCAGCTTGATGATGGTGGATTTACCGCTGCCGGTGCCGCCAATGACCGCCGTGGTTTGCCCGCGGCGGCAGGTGAAGTCGATGCCGGACAGCGTCTCCTCATCGGCATCATCGAAGCGGAAGGACACGTTTTCAAAGGCGATGACGTTTTCCCCCTCACCGGAAACGGCGGCTTCTGCGCCGTCCATGATCTCCGGCTGGCGGTTCAGCACCGCCGCCAGACGGCGGCAGCAGGTCAGCGCACGGGGCATCATCAGCACCGTCATCTGCGCCATCATGATGTACATCAGGATCCAGATGGCGTACTCCGACACGGCGGTAATGTCACCGATCTCCATGGTGCCGACGCCGACACCGTTGCCGCCGAAGTAGAGAATAGCCACCAAAATCAGGTTGATCATCACCGTGGCGAGGCAGTCCAGCCCCGCAAAGAGGTAGTTGGCCTGAATGGAGGACGCGGCGTAGTCGCCGAAGGTCTTTTTCATGCGGCCTGTCTCGTGGGGTTCCTTGTTAAAGGCGCGGATGACGCGGACACCGGTAAGGTTCTCCCGCAGCACCACGTTCATCCGGTCGAGAAACCGCTGCAAGCGGTCGAAGATAGGCGCCGCCTTCCGCATGATGAGCAGTGCCGCCAGCAGCACGATACCGGCACCGCCCAAAATCAGCCAGCCCATCTCCGCGTTGATGCGGAAGGACATCACCACGCCCAGCACGCAGATGACAGGCACCGGCAGAATCATCTGGATGAAGAACACCAGCGCCTGCTGGATGATGTTCACGTCGTTGAGGGTGCGGGTGATCATGGACGCGGTGCCGAAGGTCTCGAAATCCGTGGCGGAAAAGGCCAGCGACCGGTCGTAGACCGCGTTTCGCAGATCGCGGCCAAAGTCGGCGCACATTCTGGCGCTGAGCCAGCTCCCCACCAGTGTCAGTCCGCCGGACACCACCGCGATGACCAGCATAGTGATGCCCTGCCGGACGAGGGCGGACATCTCGCCGCCGCTGATGGCGGAGTTGATCATATTCGCCGTGATGGTGGGCACCAGCAGCGAACCGCCTACATCGGCCAGCACGATGAGAATGATGATCGCGCACTTACCCTTGTAGGGCTTGAGAAAAGGCAATAGGGTTTTCATAGTCAGTCGTTTTTGTCTCCTGTCAGTTGGTTGATCTCCTGTTCAAAGGCGGCGCACTGCTTCTCGTTCAGCCGCAGCAGCACGTTCCGCTCCTCCGCCGTCAGTTGCAGCAGCGAGCGTCCCTCCGCCAGCATGAGGGGCCGTATTTTCTCCTCGCAGAGCTTCTCCCCCTCCTCCGTCAGCACCACCGCCTTGCGGTTGCGGCCGCCCGAAAGCTGCTCCAGCCGTATCCAGCCGTTCTTCACCATCCCACTGACGGCGTAGTTCACCGTCTGCTTCGGGAACGACCACAGGGACACCATATCGTTTTGGGTGTAGACCACGTTTTTGTCCTCATAGAGGGTGTACAGCACCCAAAAGGCCGCATCCGACAGCCCGCAGTGGACGCTGTACCGGTGGTACATCTCGTCACCCCGCTTATACAGCTGCGACAGCGCCACATTTAAGCTGTGTATCTTGTCATCCATGCCATTACCTCCAAAAACAAAGCAAAATCCCAAATGGGACGATAGCTATTATAGTCCCATTTCGGATTTTGTCAAGGGGGAAATGTGTTAAGGTGGTGTTAGTTTTGGGGCGGGTAGGGGTGGACGTTGACCGCAACGGTCAACAGTTGCTTTGATTGCGTGTAGGGGAGGAGGTTAATGGCAAGTACATAATTGCCCCTCGGCTTCGCCTGCTCTTGACAAGCGGGGCTGGGGGGCGTATAATATCGAGGTGTGGCAGGGCGACCTGCCGGAAAAGCGAATATTGGTATATTTTGTCCGAAGATGTCGTGTTACCGCTTACCGTAAAGGCGTTTTGTCAGGTGGCGGTTTAGAAAGAACGGGGTAAAAACCCCACGCGAACGGCACTGTGGGCGCAAGGATGCACCGAAACAACGCAAGTTGTGTGACGAAAGTCAGCCATTGGGACGCAAGTCCTGAGAAGGTAGGCGGCAGACGTGGAGCGAAGGCTCCGTGGCGCGAGGCAGGAGAATTGCACGAAGGAGGACACACTGCAGCGGGCGTTCTCTCCGTGTGGAACAGGCGGAAGATGGGCGCGCGGTTTTTGCCATAAAATGGCAAAGGCGGCGCGTTTGTGCTTTCGTATACGCACGCCGATTCGTTACCGAATGGGCGTTTACTTTTGTCGAGTCGAGGCGGCAATGCCGTCGGCTTTCCATAAGGGCGGGAGAAGTCTGGGCGGACTTCTCCCGCCATCCTTTTTGCCCCAACCCCGCTGTGTGAAGCAGTACACAAGCAAAATTTCACATAAAAGGAGCAGAGAGTATGAAAAAACGCATTGTATCATGGCTGATGACCCTGGTCATGGTGCTGGGTCTTCTCCCCACCCAGGTGTGGGCCGAGATGAACTACGACACCACCGAGGACACCACCCCCCAGTCGGCCACCCTCGCCGCAGACGAAGGCGTAGCCCCACTGGCGGTGACGGTGAGTACCGTGAAGGAGATCAGCACGGCGG
>CAZTHY010000111.1:0-4411 GCA_964613205.1 uncultured Oscillospiraceae bacterium | reverse complement strand
TCATCTTCTACCTGCTGGTGGTGTTCGCCGCTATCTCCTCCTCCATCTCCCTGCTGGAGGTCATCGTGGCTCACTTTGTGGACAAGGCTCGCGAGGAAGGCAAGGGCGACAAGCGTAAGAGCTACACCCTGATCGCTGCCGCTGCCGTTGGCGTGGGCTGCATCCTGGTGTGCGCGGACTGCCTGGGCGGTGCCGGTATCTCCCCGTGGAACCTGCTGGGTCTGGACGCTGCAACGGCTACCTGGAATGCCGACTGGCTGGACTTCTGGGATTGCCTGGCAGAAGGTATCATGATGCCTCTCGGCGCGCTGCTGATGTCCATCATGATCGGCTGGGAGATCGGCCCCGACATCGTGAAGGAAGAGGCCACCGAGCAGGGTCAGTCCTTCGGCCTGTATCCCTTCTTCCGCTTCTGCGTGAAGTTCATCACCCCGCTGTGCATGCTGCTCATCCTGTACGGCCAGATCAAGGACTTCTTCTTCTAAGCGAACTAAAGCGCCGTGGGACTTCCCACGGCGCTTTCTTATTATAAGACCGCCGGAGCAACCGTTCCGGCGGTCTCTTATGTCAGTGAACCAGCTCAATGGCGGAGGGGAGACACTGGATCTCCACCTTCGGCGCACTGGCGGCGTACTCGCCGTCCAGCGACCAGGGGATGTCGTCCTCCGTGGTGACGGTGACGTTTTTGACGTGGCGGAAGATCATCCCGGGGAAGTCGTACTGCATACGGGTGATGCCGGTGACGAGGTTTTGCAGATCCAGCGGCGACTTGGGCAGCCGCAGCAGCAGCAGCTCAAACAGGCCGTCGTCCATCTTCACCCGATTGGGATCCAGCTTCACCAGCCCGCCCAGCGACGTGGAGTTGCACACCGCGCCGAAGATGAATTCCCCCTCGAACCGCTCGCCGTCGGCCTCGATGGTGCAGCGGTAGGGGCGCAGGGAGTCCAGATCGCCGATGCCCTCCAGTATGTAGGCGAAGTGCCCCAGCGCGTTTTTCGCCGCCTGACTGGCGGAATAGGACGAGCGGGTGAAGGCGCCGAAGGACGCTACATAAGCGAAGAACCGGTCGTTGTGGCGGCCAATGTCCAGCGGATGGGGTGTGCCCTCCGCCGCTGCGCGGGCGGCGGCCTCCACGGTGCTGTGGAGATGGAGACTGGCGGCGAAATCGTTGGTGCTGCCGTTGGGCAGGTAGCCCACCGACGGCCGCTGCTCCAGCGTCATCAGACCGGAGATGGTCTCGTTCAGCGTGCCGTCGCCGCCGGAACAGACCACCAGGTCGTACTCCCCGCCCCACTGGGCGGCGATATCCCGCGCCTGTCCGCCGCGCTCCGTCACAAATACGCGGGTCAGATACCCCGCCTTGGAAAACCGCGACACCGCATCGAAGAGCGGAGCGCGGGATTTTGTCTTTCCTGCCCGAGGATTGACGATAAACAAGAGTTTTTTCATGTTCCTACCCTCATTTCACCGTTCTGCCGCGCTATCGGCGGCGTGTTCCCTTATTATGCCATATTTGATACCGGATTGCAACAGCCATTCCGCTGCCGATGTCTGACAGGAATCTGTGAAAAGCCTTGCAAAAACCGGACTTGGCGAGTATGATAATAGTGACCGACTATTTTCGACAGGGAGGGATCTCCATGAAGCGGCAGCAGTATTTCCACTGGGGGCTGACGGCCTTTCTCACCGTCTGCGCCGTGCTGGTGTTCTACGACACGTTTTATCAGAACGCCACGCTCCAGCGGTTCTTCGGCAAGCTGTTTTCCATCTTAGCGCCGGTGCTCTACGGCGCGGCCATCGCCTATCTGCTGACGCCGGTGATGAACTGGCTGGAAAAGTGGCTGCTGCGGCTGCGAAAGCGGCTTCTGCCCAAGCGGGGCGATCAGAAAACCGGCGGCGTGCGGCTGCTGGCCATCCTGCTGACGGAGGCCGCCATGCTGTACCTGCTCTACCTGCTGCTGAGCATTCTGGTGCCCCAGCTGGTGGACAGCATCACCATGCTGGCGAACAACGCCGAGAGCTACTACCGCAACATTTTCAGCTGGGCGAACCAGCTGCTTTACAGCGACAACGAGCTGGCCGTGGCGGTGGCGGACTTCATCACCACCCACTACAACGACGGTGTCACCGTCCTCACCGACAAGGTGCTGCCCTGGTTGCAGCAGGCGCTGGTGCCGCTGACCAACGGCATTTGGGTGGGCATCCGCGGCGCGGTGAACTTCGTGTTTGACTTCATCGTGGGCGTCATCGTGTCCATCTACCTCATGGGCATGAAGGAAAAGAGCCTCGCCCGCTGCTGCAAGGCGGTGTACGCCTTTTTGCGGGAGGACAGAGCCGACGCGGTGATGCGGGGCACCCGCACCGCCGACCGTATCTTCTCCGGCTTCGTGCGGGGCAAGCTGCTGGACTCCCTTATTATCGGTATCCTGTGCTTCATCGGCTGCACGCTGCTGAAAATGCCCTACACGCCGCTGGTCAGCGTGGTGGTGGGCGTTACCAACGTCATCCCCTTCTTCGGCCCCTTCATGGGCGCCATCCCCTCGGCGTTCCTCATCCTGCTGGTCAGCCCTAAGCAGTGCTTGATCTTCGTCATCTTCGTGGTGGTCTTGCAGCAGTTTGACGGCAACATTTTAGGGCCGAAAATTTTGGGCGACGCCACCGGCATTTCCAGCTTTTGGGTCATCGTGGCCATACTGGTGGGCGGCGGCTTCGGCGGCGTGCTGGGGATGTTCATCGGCGTGCCGGTGTTCGCCTGCGTGCAGGAGCTGATCAAATACCTGACCGACCGGCGGTTGCGGCGGCGGAATATGCCCACGGAGGCCTACGCCTATGTGGGACGCGCCAAGGACGAGCCCACACCGCCCGACGAAAATTCCAACCAAGGAGACGCAAAATGACACCTGAACTCCACGAAAAACTGATGGCCTTCGGCAACAAAAACGAGCCGTTTCTCACCCACAACCACATGGAGGTGACGGCGCTGGACGACGGCACCGCCACCGTGGTGCTGCCTATGGTGGAGGACACGCTGAACCGCTGGGGCGGCGCCCACGGCGGCGCGCTGTTCGCCCTGTGCGACGTGGCCACCGGCATGGCGGTGGTGACGCTGCGGCAGGAGACCATCGTTACCGTCAACGCCACCATCGACTATCTGGCCGCCGCCGCGCCCGGCAGCATCCTCACCGCCATCGGCAAGGTGGACAAGCTGGGCGGCAAGCTGGCCTTCTGCTCTGCCGACATTACCGACGAGAAGGGGCGGCTGCTGGTGCGCTCCCACACGGTGATGTGCTTCACCGGCGGGGAATTGCCCCTGTGAGCCGGACGCTGCGCCGCGTGCTGCTGGGGCTGGCGGCGTATTTCGCCCTCTACTTTGCCCTGCGGGGCACGGCGCTGATGCAGTGGGTGTGGCGGGAAGTGACGCTGCCCTTCGGCCAATGGCTGGGGCGGCTGTGCGGCCATGTGTCCCTGTCGGTGGGGGAGGTGCTGATCCTCGCCGCCGTGTGGACGGCGGCGATCTGGCTGGCCAACGTCATCCGGCACCTGTGTACGCGGCCAAAACGACTGCAAACGCTGCTGAACGCCATCGGCACGGCGGTCTGCGCCACCGCGGTGGTGTATGCGCTGTTCTGCGCCTTGTGGGGCGGCGGCTTCGGCGCAGTCACCTTCCGGCAGGAGAGCGGTATCGCTGCCCAGCCCTCCACCGTGGCGGAGCTGCGGCAGGTGACCGATTATTTCGCCCGACAGCTTACCGACGCGGCAGGAGACGTGCCGAGGGACGAAAGCGGCGTGTGTGCGCTTTCACGGCAGGAGATTCTGGACACCGCCGGCGGTGCCTACGACCCGCTGTACGACGAGTTTCCCTTCCTGAACCAGCCGGTGGCGGACGTGAAGCCCTTCGGCTGTTCGCAGGCGCTGAGCGTTCTGCGGTTCACCGGCTTCTACTTCCCCTACACCGGCGAGGCCACCGTCAACATGGACAGCCCCGCCGCCTATTTTCCCGCCACCGTCTGCCACGAGATGGCGCACCAGCGGGGCTTCACGGCGGAGGAGGAGTGTAATTTCGTGGGCATTTTGGCCGCCACACGGTCAGGCGATCCCTGCTACCGCTATTCCGGCTGGCTGGTGGGCTACGTCCACCTGTCCAACGCCCTCTATCGGGCGGACTACGAAAGCTGGCAAACCATCCGCGACACGCTGCCCGACACGGTGCTGGCCGACCTCCGCGCCAACAGCCAGTACTGGGCGCAGTTCCAGGGCGCCGTCTCCCAAACGGCGCAGAATGCCTACGACGCGCTGCTGAAAAGCATCGGCGACAACGACGGCGTCCAAAGCTACGGCATGGCCGCCGATTTGCTGGTGACATATTTCAAGGGAGCATAAAAAAGAAGCCCAAGGGGGCTTCTTTTTTTGC
>CAZTHY010000110.1:0-4427 GCA_964613205.1 uncultured Oscillospiraceae bacterium | reverse complement strand
CCCTTACAAGTAAGGGGAGCCTTTTCCGTTCCCCCTCACAACTCCTTAATAAAACACCGTCTCCTCTTGTGCTGCTCCGTTTCGAAATCCTTCCACTGTGCCTGCACCTTGTCGTTCAGCTCCAGCATGGGGCCGGTTTCGGCCTTTTGGATGCCCAGCTTGTGGCAGCCCTTCATGATCTTGCTGATGATGACGGCGTTGACGCCCTGCGACTGGTATTTGGGATGGACGGCGATGAGCAGCAGGTCGATGGTGTCGTTCTTCCCGAAGGCTTTCAGCACGTCCACCCAGCCGGTGGGGAACAGCCGCCCGCGGGATTTTTGCAGCGCCGAGGCCAGACTGGGCGCACCGACACCGAAGGCCACCAGCTCGTTCTTCTCGTCCATGACGAAGCAGGTGGTGTGGGGATTGATGAGGGGCGCAAACTTGTAGGAATACTTCCTGATCTGCTGCTCCGTCAGCTCCACGGTGCCATACAGCGGCGCGTAGGCCACGTTCACCAGCTCAAAGAACGGTGCCAGCAGCGGCAGGTAATCCAGCCGCGTCCGCACGTTGTAAATGTGCAGCTTATGGCGCTTGAGGACGAAGTCGGAGATCTTCTCCCAGCGCTTGACGGTCTTTTCGTCGTAGGGTATGGTGATGAGCTGCTCGATCCAGTCCACGTCCTTGCCATAGCCCAGCGCCGTCAGGTGGTCGATGTAGTAGGGGTGGTTATAGTAGGTGAAGAAGCAGCTTCGCCGGTCGAAGCCCTCCACCAACATCCCCTCCCTGTCCATGTCGGTAAAGCCCAACGGGCCGTGGACGGCGGTGCAGCCCAGCTCCCGCCCCCAGTCCTCCACGGCGGCGAACAGGGCGGCAGACACCTCCTTATCGTCGATGAAGTCCACCTGAGTGAACCGCAGCCGGTTGGTGTGCCACTTCTCGTTGGCGCGGCGGGAATAGATGGCGCCGATGCGCCCCACCGTCTCGCCGTCCTTCTCCGCCAGCCAGCAGCGGGCATCACAATAGGCAAAGGCGGGGTTCTTCTCCCTGTCCCAGTCCGCCAGATCGTCGCCGTAAGTGGCGGGAACGAACTGGGGTATATCACGGTACATAATATTGGGAAGGTCTACAAACCGCCGTAGCTGACTTTTTGTAGTAACTGGTATAATATTGACCATAGGCTCCTCCTAATACAAACAAGCAGTACAACTAATATGCGCTTATCATCACACGGCAACAGTCTACAACATTTCCGCATAAATTGCAATAGCAAGTCGAAGATTGCAAAAAACAGTGGCACGTTCTTTACATTTATGCTATACTGATATATGGGAAAAAATGACCATGGGAGGTACATACAATGGAACTGCAATGGTATGACATTCGTGAACTCACCGCCGACGAGGAGCGCCGCGTCACCGCCATGATGGACGATGGCCGCCGCCGCCGTGTGGCGGACATCGCCGGCGAGGACGACCGCCGCCGCACCGTGGCCGGTGAGCTGCTGGCGCGGCGTATGCTGGCCGCCCGTCTGGGCTGTCAGGAAAAGGACGTGCCCCTTCGCTGGGACGAGCTGGGCAAGCCCACGGTGGAGAAGGAGGGCGTGTACGTCTCCGTCAGCCACTCCGGTGCCTGGGCGGTGTGCGTCACGGCGGACGTGCCGGTAGGCGTGGACGTGGAAGTGGTGCGCTCGGCGCAGGAGAAGTTCATGCGCCGCGTCTGCTCCGACGCGGAGATGGCCTGCATCCGCCCCGGTGAGGACGGCGACTGCCGCCGGTTCTGGGAGATCTGGACGGCCAAGGAGTCCCTTTTCAAGCTCACCGGCAAGGGGCCGCTGCTGACGCTGAGTCGTTTGGCGCTGCCGGAGGGCGTGGTGCTGGACTACACGGAGCAAAACGGCTGCGCCTTGACGGTGGCGGCGCAGATTTTGTGAAAAAATTTACGAAGTTAGCCAAAAAGGGCTTTTCTTTCCGCCAAAAATTTGTTAGAATGGCGGTGTAAGCTATTCCGCCGCAGCGCGGCGGGTGATTTGAGGATTTTGAGGAGGTTCGCTTTATGGTCCGAGTCGGTATCATCGGCTGCGGCAAGATCGCACAGGTGCGCCATCTGCCCGAGTATGCAGCCAACCCCAACGCCCAGATCGTGGCGTACTACGACATGAACAAAGCCCGTGCCGAGGAAATGGCCGCCAAGTACGGCGGCAAGACCTACGACAGCTTCTATAAGCTCATCGACGATCCCGAGGTGGACGCGGTGTCCATCTGCGTGGAAAACCGCAGCCATGCGGAGATCTGCACCGCCGCCCTGTACGCCGGCAAGCACGTTCTGTGCGAAAAGCCCATGGCCGTCACGCTGGCGGAGTGCGAGAGCATGGTGGCAGCGGCGGAGCGCAACGAAAAGCGGCTGATGATCGGCCACAATATGCGCTTCGACCCCGTACATCGCAAGGCCAAGCGTCTGCTGGATCGCGGTATCATCGGTGACGTTATCACCTTCCGCTCCGTGCTGGGCAACGAGGGCCCCGAGGGCTGGTCCATCGACAACGACTGGTTCTTCGACAAGAACAAGGCGGCCATGGGTGCCCTGTCCGACATGGGCATCCACAAGGTAGACCTGCTGCAATACCTGCTGGGTCAGAAGGTGGTGGAGACCACCGCCAAGGTGGTGACGCTGGACAAGCGGGACAAGGACGGCAACCTCATCAGCGTGGACGACAACGCTCTGTGCATCCTGAAGATGTCCGGCGGCGCGCTGGGCACCATGGCGGCCAGCTGGACGGTGTACGGCCACGAGTGCCAGTCCACCGTGCTGTACGGCACCAAGGGCTTGATGCTGATTTACAGCGAGCCCACCTCCCCCATCATCGTCAGCGATCTGGAGGGCAACCGCACCAGCTACAACTTCGACTCCGTCCACGCCGGCACCACCGGCAGCGGCGTCATCGACGAGTTCATCGACGCGCTGGAGAACGACCGTGAGCCGGAGGTGTCCGGCCGTGAGGCGCTGACCACCATGCGTGCCATCTTCGGCAGCATCAAGTCCTCCGAGATCTCCCGCCCTGTGGCGGTGAACACCGATTTCGTAACCCACATCTGAACCATCAACGGCGAGGGCGGGCAACAGCCCGCCCTTTCCGGCTTTATCCAGTAAAGGAGACATCGCTATGTACCGTATCGGCATTGATCTGGGCGGCACCAACATCGCCGTCGGCATCGTCAACGAGCGCCATGAGATTGTGGCGCAGACCAGCGTCCCCACCGGCGCCCACCGTCCGGCAGCGGAGGTAGTGGCGGATATGGGCGACGCCGTGGAGAGCGCCATGGAGAAGGCGGGCATCACCGCCGCTCACTGCGCGTCCATCGGCATCGGCTCCCCCGGCACCTGCGACAGCGAGAAGGGCATCGTCGCCCGTGCCTATAACCTCAACTGGTTTGACGTACCGGTGTGCGCCATGATGACGGAGCGCTTCGGTCTCCCCTGCCACCTCAGCAACGACGCCAACTGCGCCGCACTGGCGGAAGCGGTGGCCGGTGCGGGGCAGGATTGCCGCAGTCTGGTGCTGGTGACGCTGGGCACCGGCGTAGGCGGCGGTATCGTGGAGAATGGCCGCATCATTAGCGGCGTAGGCGGCACCGGCGCGGAGATCGGCCACATGGTACTGGTGCTGGACGGCGAGGAATGCACCTGCGGCCGGAAGGGCTGCTGGGAGGCGTATGCCTCCGCCACGGCGCTGATCCGTCAGGGTCGTCGTGCGGCGGAAAAGTGCCCCTCCTCCCTGCTGAACCGCCACGGCGACAAGCTGACGGCGCTGGACGTGTTCCGCGCCGCCGACGAGGGTGACGCGACCGCCAACGACGTGCTGGCGCAGTACTACGTCTATCTGGCGGCAGGCATCACCGACATGGTGAACATCCTGGGCCCCGAACGGGTGCTCATCGGCGGCGGCATCAGCCGTCAGGGCGAGCGGCTGTTAAAGCCGGTGCGGGAATATGTGGGCGACCACTGCTTCGGTGGCCGTCAGCGCCCCCTCCCCGACATCCGCTGCGCCGCCTTAGGCAACGAAGCCGGCATCATCGGCGCCGCCGCGCTGTAAAAAAAGAAGCCCCGCAGGGGCTTCTTTTTTTATTCAAATTCTTGGCTCCCTCTGTGAGGCACCCCAGTGCGCACACTGGGGCGTGCGGGAGCGAAGCGGAGCTGAGCTGGCGGCGCAAAGCGCCGACTGAGGGAGAGCCCCGCGACCCAAAGGGTGTCGATATTCGTTTCGTAGGGCGGGGTGACCTCACCCCGCCGTTTCGCCGCAGCGCGGCGAAAAATGGCCTCCCCTTGTTTTACAAGGGGAGGTGGCACGGCGAAGCCGTGACGGAAGGGATCGTTGCACCGCACCGGAGAGATCCCCTCAGTCAGCGCATAGCGCTGACAGCTCCCCTTACAAGTAAGGGGAGCCT
>CAZTHY010000109.1:0-4453 GCA_964613205.1 uncultured Oscillospiraceae bacterium | reverse complement strand
CCTTGTATTATAGGTCGCACCAAAGGGGACGAGTCAAGAACTTTTTGCAAATTTTTTGAAATTTTTTTCGATTTTTTCGGAAAGCGTGAAGATATTGCGCTTTCACGCGCTCATTCGGTGCGGGGACGAAAAAATCAGCGGAAAGGGTGGCCCCTTTCCGCTGATTTTGTGTGGTGGGTCACGGGTTCATCGTGCGGTAGAGCATGGTGATGATCTGACCGCGGGTGCAGTCGGAGAGCGGCATGAGCTTGCCGCCCGCGCCCTGCACGACGCCGCTGCCGACCGCCCATTGCATGGCGGGAACGGCGAAGTCGGAGACCTCGAAGGCGTCGGTGTAGCTCAAAATGTTGGTGTCCTCGCCGACGCTCGTGTCGATGCCGTTATAGACCGCGTAGCGATAGAGGAAGGTCACGGCCTGCTCGCGCGAGCAGGTGAGGTCGGGCGAGAAGGTGGTGTCGCTCGTGCCGAGGGTGATGCCGGTCTCGATCGCCCAGAGGACGGCATCGTAGTAGAAGCTATTGGGCGCGACATCGGTGAAGGGCATCTCGGTGCGCTCCGCGATGGGCTGGCCGGAGGTGCGCCAAAGGAAGGTGACGATCTGCGCGCGGGTGCAGGTGAGGTCGGGGCCGAACTTGCCGCCGCCGATGCCGTCGGTGATGCCGTTGTTCACCGCCCAGCGCACCGGATCGTAGAAGTAATCGTCGGGGTCAACATCGTCGAAGTTCGGCAGGAGCGTGAAGTAGGCGGAAACGGTGACACTGCTCGAGGGCATCCTGAAGGTGTACTTCCCGCCGCCGAGGTCGGTCAGCGCGACCTCGCGGTTGTTGCGGTCGAGGACGGTGAGCGTCTCAAGACCGTAGCCGGAGGCGGCCGCGGTGGTCACGGTGATGGTTGTGCCGCGGGTGGCGCGCGTGGCGCTGGCTTCGACCGTGCCGTTCACCGGCTCAGAGACCGTGACGCGGTAATAGGTGGGGCCGGAGGGCGCGGGGGGCGTGGAAGCGGCGGTGCGCTGCAGGGTGATGTTGAGGGGGAGTGAGTTATTGGAACTGTCAAGGATCGCACGAGTGGGGTCAGAAGCTATATCAATATGATATCCACTCGGCAGGTACTGACTATAGCTGCTGTTCATATTGGCATTGTAGCTGCCAGCACCAGAGTTGACGAGCTGAATCCAGGAAGTGAGATCGTCAATATTGATGTAGCCAGCCCAGAAGTTATAGCTTGTCCCATCGCCGCTGACGGTCAGTTCACTGGAATTTTTCAAGAAAACGCCATTGGTCGGATAAGATGACTCAAAATACCACGAGATGTTGGTGGTCGTGACCTTTGCACCGTCAAGCGTCAGACTGCCGGTGCCGCCGTGATTATTGATTTGGTTTATGTTCGCCGTAATGTTAGTCAGGGTCAGATTATGCACACCAACTGCGAATGTACCGGGCACATTCAGGTTGGCGCTTTCCGCGTCGGTCTTCTTGTAAATATTTGTGTTCTTGGGACCGGCACCGGTGGAGTATGCAAAATCGACAAAATCAAAAAGGACTTTTTCGCTGATTTCAATGTTGACAGTATCAACGCTTCCATCCGGCAGTTTGAGAGAATAGCTGCCGCGGGTGCCGACATAGGCGTTCTGGAGCGTCAGAGTTTTGGTGGCGGCAGTCCAAGTGTAGCCGTCCTGGTTGGTGGCGTCCACGCTTGATTGGTCTGTGTTGAAGTCGGAGCTGCTCAGGTCCAGACCGCCGATGTAGCGCAGGTTCTGGGCGTTGGTGTCGTCCCAGCGCGTCACGCGGATATCGGACGCATCTGTCAGGCCGTCACTCGCCGTGGCGATCTTGCCGGTGTTGTCGCCCTCCTTGTCGAGGTAGACATTGTCGGGCGTGTCTGTGCCTTTCGTGTTGCTCATGATCTTCACAGTGGCCGGAGAGGAATCGCCGCCCACGGTGAGGGTCTTGCCCGCGCAGACAAACACGCCGCCGCCGCTGGTGGTAGCAGTGTTGTTCTGGATGGTGCCGCCCTGCAGCTTGCTGGTGCCATTGGTATACACGCCGCCGCCGCTGCCGGTGGCGGTGCAGCTCTCGATCGTGCCGGCTTCCATGGTGAAGGCGGTGCCGGTGCCGGTGCCGGTGCCGGTGCCGACAAACACGCCGCCGCCGTTGCCGCTGGTGGTCTTGCAGTTCGTGATCTTGGTGTCAGCGCCGGACATGGTGAAGGAGCCACGCGTATCCTGACACACGCCGCCGCCATTGCCGCTGGTCGTGCAGTTCTTGATGGTGCCGCCGGACATGGTGAAGTTGCCGAGGCTGTACACGCCGCCGCCCTGCTTGGCGTTGGTGATGGGCGTGGCATCTGGGGTATCGTTGCCGTCGATCGTGCCGCCGGACATGGTGAAGGTGCCGATGTTGCACACGCCGCCGCCATTGCCGCTGGTCGTGCAGTTCTTGATGGTGCCGCCGGACATGGTGAAGGTGCCGCGATTGCTGCTGCTGCTGCTGCCGTAGACAAACACGCCGCCGCCATAACGGGCAGCCGTGCAGTTCTTGATGGTGCCGGTGGTTGCGGGAGTTACACCCGAGTTGGTTTCCATCTTAAAGGTGGCATTGTAGTTGACATACACGCCGCCGCCGCTGGCGTTGCTGTAGGGAGCCGTGCAGCTCTCGATCGTGCCGCCGGACATGGTGAAGGTAGCACTGCCGGTAATATACACACCGCCGCCCTCGACATAGGCCTCGCAGCTCTTGATGGTGCCGCCGGTCATGGTGAAGGTGCCGTAATCGCTGCTGCTGCTGTCGACATACACACCGCCGCCGGAGCCGCCGGCGGTGCAGCTCTCGATCGTGCCGCCGGACATGGTGAAGACACTGTTATTGGTGCCGCTGACATACACGCCGCCGCCTTTGCCGTTGCCGCTGCTGCCAGTGGTACAGGCCTGAATCGTGCCGCCGGACATGGCGAATTTGCCGTTGACAAACACGCCGCCGCCTTTACCGTTGCTGGTGGTCGTGCAGTTCTTGATGGTGCCATTGGACATGGTGAAGGCGCCGGTATCAGTGGTGTTGTTGACATACACGCCGCCGCCGGTGAAAGCGGTGCAGCCGTCGATCGTGCCGCCGGACATAGCGAACTTGCCAGTACTGGCAATAAACACGCCGCCGCCGTTGCTAACAGCCGTGCAGCTCTGGATGATAGCGTTGCCGGACATAGTGAAGGCATTGGCAGCGGTGCTGTAAACAACTACGCCGCCGCCCTGTTTGGCGGTGCAGTTTTTGATGGCGGCAGTGCCGGACATTTTAAAAGTGGAGCTGCCGCCGACATACACGCCGCCGCCGCTGTCGGTTTCGCCGGTGGCGGCACAGCCGACGATGCTGCCGCCCTGCATGGTGAAGTTTCTGCTGCCAGCGCCGCTGCCGGTGCCATTGGCTTCCTTGACTGCCACACCGCCGCCGCCCACATCAGCCTTGCAGCCGACGATGTTGCCGCCCTGCATGGTGAAGGTGCCGTTGCTGACCCACACGCCGCCGCCATAGCTGTTGTCGGTAGCAGAGGCATTGCCGCCGGTGATGACGCCGCCTTTGATCTCGGTGCCGGAGGTGTTCTGCGTCCAGGGGGCGGCGGTTGTAATAAATTTGTGGCTGTCGCCGCCATTGTTGGGGGCGCTGTCTATCAGCGTCAGGTTGCCGGTGGTGGCGGGAGTAGAGGCGTCGCCCACCTTGATGACGCTGCCGTCGCCGGTCCGCGACAGCACATAGCCGTTGAGGTCGAGCGTGACCTCGCGGTTGACCTGCAAGGTGCTGGAAATTTCGATGTCACCGCCCAGCTTGATGATCTCGCTGGTTCCGGCGATGGCGGAGGTCAGACCGCTTTCATCGGTGACCGTCGTCGGATCCGCCGCGCCTGCCGTGGTCGGCAGCAGCGCAAAGCAGAAGATGAGCGCCAAAAGAGTGGTTCGGATCAATTTTTTCATACAGTTCCTCGCTTTCTGCCCCGCCCGCCTCCCGCGGGAAGGGGGGATCAAGGGGGGGAAATCACGCGGGCTTCCGGAAGCCCGCGCAAGGGAGGCCTCCCTTGCGATAGGTCGCTGCTCCGCCCGCGTGGGACAGGGCAATTTTACACGCGTACAGTATAACGCACTGCGGCGGGATTTTCAATTCTTTTGGTATGAAATGAAAAATTTTGTTGGGACGAAACGACAGTTGCTTGTGCATTCGGGACGAAATGACAGGGGGAAATGCAATTCGTCCCGACTTAGCGGGGCGCGCCCTCGCGCTCGAGCGCGCGCTTGACGACGCAGAGGTGGTCGGTGCAGGCGGCGCAGGTGAGGAAGGCGTTGGTCTCCTCGCAGAAGCGCTCGGGGTGGCGGCGATAGGTGACCTCCCAGATGACGGTGCAGACGAGGGCGAGGGCGACGAGGCTCCAGGAGTAGAAGTGCGGGACGAAGATGAGCGGCGTGACGGTCATG
>CAZTHY010000108.1:0-4467 GCA_964613205.1 uncultured Oscillospiraceae bacterium | reverse complement strand
GTCATATCCCGCCCCTCTCACCCATAGGATAGCAGGGAGGGGAGGGTCGTTATGCGCGACGATTTGGAGCAGCGGGCCAGGGAGGTGGCTCTGTACCTCATCGAGAATCGTACCACCGTCCGCGCTGCCGCCAAACATTTCGGCGTCAGCAAGTCCACGGTACACAAAGACCTGTCCGAACGGCTGCCGCTGTGGGATCGGGGGCTGTACGGGCAGGTGAAGGCCATTCTGGACGAGAACAAGTCCCAGCGCCACATTCGGGGCGGGATGGCCACCCGCCGGAAATATCGGGGCGACTGACCGCCGCAAAAAAGACCGCCCGTTGGGTGGTCTTTTCCCTATGAAAGCGGTCAGGGCAGCTTTTCGTAGGCGATGCGGGGATCGCTGTCCTCTACCACATAGATGGTGCCGCAGGGCAGAAAGCCCAGCTTTCCCAGCAGATTCTGCATGACCACGTTGTCGCCGTGGGTGTCCACCCGCAGATGACCCTGACTTTGGTCGATCGCCCAGCGGAGACAGCACGCGCCGATGCCCTTTTCAGAGCCGTCCCCCGCCAGACGGTGGACGACACCGTAGCGCTCATCGCCCCGCCACCGGCCGTCGGTGATGACGTGATAGGTGGGCTCGATGCTGTCGCCAAACAGGAAGAAAAACGTGCCGATGACGGTGCCGGTATCGTTGCAGCAGACGTAGCTGTGGCCGTCTCGTATGTCCTGACGCAGCAGGTCTTCCGGCGGCCAGTTCCGGCCGCCCCACTGGCGGGGGTTGCCGTGGTCGGCCATGAATTGGCGGGCGTAGCGGTAAATGTCCACCATGCGGGGCAGGTCATCGGGGGTGGAATGTCGGATGTACATAGTGTTACCTCTCAGAAAAGAACGTGCGCAGACCGGCGGGTCTGCGCACGGCGTATGGCGTTTTGGTTTAGCTGTCGGTGCGGTTGCGCCACTCCAGCTCCTGCTCCAGCTCGAACTTCAGCTTCTTGTTTTCCTCCACCAGCGTATCGTAGTGGGTGCCCTGCACATAGTACTTCACGAAGGCGAAGGTGGCCTCGTTGAACTCCTCCTCGGTGTACTCCGGCAGGAGGGAGCCGTTCTTGCGGCGGAGACCTGTGACGCTGATGACCACCAGACGGCGGTGTTCCTCGGTAAGCTGGAACAGCTTCAGCGCATCGGGGATCTCCAAGCCCAGATCGTACCGCTCATTGACGATCTCCAGCAGACGGCGCTGCTCCGGCTTGGCGGAGACGATGACACCGTGCTCGGCGAACAGGCGCTTGAGATAGCTGGCGGAGACTTCCTCGCGGGTGATGGTGCCCTTGCCGATGCCGGTGAGCATGGTGTTGGACAGGTTCAAGCTGACATAGACCTCGCTGTCGGTTTTCGGATACTTCATGGGATGTACCTCCTGTGTGTCGGGGCAAGCGCCCGTTTTGTTCTGTTACTACCCTACCACATCTGTGGCCGTATTGCAAGAGGGAGTTGGAAGATTTCGGGGCAAAAATGCGGGAAACAGGGCGGTTTTCGGAAAAAAGTCGCTTTTAACCTGCCAAATGTACCAAACAACCGGAACGCCCTGCCGCGCTCATACCCCCTGACCGTCAAAGGCCGGCGTATAGAGCGCTTGGGCGGAGTCCGCCTCCTGTGTAAAGCCGTCCACGATGCCGCAGTTGACCATGTAGCTGACGGCGGCGCGGTACTCGCTGCCGGTGACGCGCCGCGCCATCACGCCGGTCATGTGGGAAGTCGGCGTATACTGCCGCATGAGGGACACCAGCACCTGCCCGGGGCGGAAGGTGGCGGCGATCCAGTCCAGCACACGCCGCGTGTTGTCCAGATGGCCGGGCAGCACCAGATGGCGGATGAGGACGCCCCGCTTCAGAAGGCCGTCCTCCATCACATAGTCGCCGGTCTGACGGTACATCTCCTCGATGGCGGCGGTGGCCACGGGGAAGTAGTCTCCGGCGGAGGACAGCTCGGCGGCCAGTTGGCCGTCACCGTATTTCAGGTCGGGAAGGTAGACATCCACCTTGCCCTCCAGCGTTTGGAGCGTCTCCACTCGCTCATAGCCGCCGCAGTTATACACCACCGGCACCGGCAGCTTCGGTTCCAGCGCCGGCATGATCCACGGCAGGAAGTGGGTGGGCGTTACCAGCTCAATGTTGTGTGCGCCCTGCGCGATGAGCTCTTCAAAGATCGCCCGCAGCCGCTGCGTGGAAATATTCCTGCCCCAGCCGCCGGCGGAAATGTCGCCGTTCTGACAGTAGGCGCACTTTAACGTGCAGCCGGAGAAGAACACCGTCCCCGCGCCATTCTGACCGGAGACAGGCGGCTCCTCCCAGCGGTGGAGCATGGCCTTCGCCACGCGGACACCGGCGGGCATACCGCACCAGCCGCCGCCCTGCTCCGCCGTTCGCTCCCCACCGCACCGGCGGGGACACAGCTCACACCTCATGGCCGCTTGAAATCGGGGCCAAGATCGCCCTGCATCCAGTGGCGGCGGCACAGGCCGATGTACTTGTCGTTGGCACCCAGCACCACCTGTGCGCCCTCCTTCACCACATGGCCGCTCTCGTCAAAGCGGGCGTTGAACGCCGCCTTTTTGCCGCACCAGCAGATGGTCTTGACTTCCTCTAACTTGTCCGCCAGCACCAGCAGGTGATAGCTGCCCTCGAACAGCTCACCGCGGAAGTCGGCGCGGAGACCGTAGCACATCACCGGAATGTGGCAGTCGTCCACCAGATGGACAAGGTAGTACACCTCGTCCCGGGTCAGGAACTGGGCTTCGTCGATGATGATGCAGGCGTAGCGCTGCAACTCGTCATCGGCCATCTGCCGCATTTCGTCGAAATAGACGCAGGGGTGTTCCAGTCCGATGCGGGAGTGTACCATGTGGTCGCCGTCGCGGCTGTCCAGTCGGGGCTTCACCAGCAGCGTGTCCTGTCCCCGCTCCTCGTAGTTGAACCGCGCCATCAGCGCGTTGGCGGACTTGCTGGAGCCCATCGCGCCGTACTTGAAGTATAGCTGTGCCATCGTTCACTTCTCCTTCTATGTTCATTCAAATGTCAGCAGTTTTCCGAACGCCGTGGCCATGGGGTACTGCCCTCTGTCCTCCGGCGGACACCATATCCAGTCCACCGCACCGTCGCCGGTGACGGCAAGGCGGTACACCGTCATCTCCCATGTGATGTGGGTGAAAATGTGCTTCGTCTCCCGCCGATCGTGCCACTGCACAGGGGAGAGACGGTACTGCGCCAAAAGGGAGATGATCTGCGTCTCGTCCAGTGTACCCTCCACGTTGGGCAGCTCCCAAAGACCGGCCAAAAGGCCGCTGTCGGGGCGTTTGTGAAGGGCGAGTTGGCCGTCCCTTTCCAGCAGCAGCACGGTGCGCCGCTCTATCCGGCGCTTCGGCCGCTTCTCCCGCACCGGCAGCGCATTCTGCCGGTTTTCCCGCCGCGCCGTGCAGAGAGGGGAGAGGGGGCAGCTTTCGCAGTCCGGCGCTTTCGGCAGACACACCATGGCGCCCAGATCCATCAGCGCCTGATTGAAGTCCCCCGCCCGCGTCTCCGGCAGCGCCGCTTCTACCCACGTCCGGAAGGACGCACGCACCGACGGTTCCAGCACGTTGTCCTCACGGCCGGTAAGCCGCGCGGCGATCCGCAGCACGTTGCCGTCCACGGCGGGGACGCGCCGGCCGTAGGCGATGGACAAGATGGCACCGGCGGTGTAGTCACCGATACCGGCCAGCGCCAGCAGCGCGTCGTAATCGTCGGGCACACGGCCATTATACCGCTCCACCATCTCACAGGCGGCACGGTGCAGGTTGCGGGCGCGGCTGTAATAGCCCAATCCCTGCCACAGCGCCAGCAGCCGTTCCTCCGGCAGCGCCGCCAAGTCGGCCACCTCCGGCGCAGCGTCCATAAACCGCTGGAAATACGGCACCACCGCCTGTACCCGCGTCTGTTGCAGCATGATCTCCGACACCCACGTCCGGTAGGGGGACACGTCCTCCCGCCACGGCAGCACGCGGCGGTGCTCGTCGTACCACGCAAGCAGCAGCGGGGCGATCTTTCCTGTGTTACACATTGAATCTCCTTGCATAGCCGCACCGGCGGCACAGTTCCTCGCTGGGCTGGCGGCGGGCGAAGCCCTCCAGCATGGCCGTTGCCCGCGGTGAGGCCAGAATGTCCCCCAATTCCTCCCGCAGCAGGTTGCCGAGGGGGATAAGCCCCTCGCCGTCCAGACAGCAGGGCACCACCGTGCCGTCGCACAGCACGGCGATCTGACGGCGCAGACCGTGGCAGAACTGGGTGTCCGCCCGCTGACCGGACTGGATCGGCCAGTCGAACTTCTCGGCGCTCTCCAAAAACAGCTTTTCGCCCAGCTTCCGGTGTCCCGCCCTGTCCTGCGGTAGCTCGTCCAGCGTTTTGCCGCCGGTGAGCAGCGACACCACCTGACGGTTCAGCCGGTT
>CAZTHY010000107.1:0-4471 GCA_964613205.1 uncultured Oscillospiraceae bacterium | reverse complement strand
TAGGGGCGAGAAAATGGCACATTTAAAATTTTTGCTATGCTTTTGCATAGCAAAACAGGAGGGAAGCCTCGCTTCCCTCCCGTATGGACACAAGAGAACTTACTTGTCCGCCGCCACAGACTTGACGACCTTGACCTCGCGGCCGTTGTAGCTGCCGCACTCCGGGCACATTCTGTGGGGAGCATGCAGCGCGCCGCACTTAGCGCACGCCACCAGCGTGGGAGCTGCCAGCTTCCATACGGAAGAACGTCTCTTATTGCGTCTTTGCTTGGATACTTTTCCCTTAGGGACTGCCATGTTGACACCTCCTTGGTCTTAACTGCCTGAGCAGCGATTTTTTAATACAGTATCACTCGTCCTTCTGCAATAGCTGCGCCAGCTTGGCCAATCGGGGATCCACCGCTTTCTGACAGCGGCAGCTCTCGCGGTTGAGATTGGCACCGCATCCGGCACACAGACCCTTGCAGTCCTCCGAGCAGAGAAACTTCGTGTCCATATCGAGAATGAACGCGTCCCGCGCCAGCTCCGCCAGCTCTACCTCGTCGCCCTCCAGTACGATGATGTCGTCGCTGTCCTCCGACTGCCGCTCCTGCGCCAACACGCATTCGTAGCCGACGGATTTCTCCGCGTCGTATTCCTCACCGCACCGGTCGCAGACACAGTGGAGCGTGGTGGACATCTGCATCTCACAAAGCAGCAGTCCGGCCTTGTTCCGCAGCCGGCAGTCCACAACAACCGGACGGGAGACGGGCATGGAACCACCGAAATCCAGATCGGAGAGATCCAGCTCAAACCGGAGCTCCTGATGGGCATCGGGGGTATGCAGCAGCTTGTTCACGTTCAAAAACATAGTTCACCTCGTAATGACACGAATAGTATTATAGCCGAGGGCAAGCCCCTTGTCAAACATTTTCTCATAAATATTTTGACTTTTTTGGAAAACACGGTAGAATAGAGGGAAGAAATGACGGGGAGGCCGCCTGTATGCGTGAGATCACCATCGGAAAAAATGACGCCGGACAGCGTTTAGACCGGTTTTTGTCCAAATCACTGCCCCTGCTGCCCGCCGCGCTGGCACAGAAATACATCCGCATCAAGCGGGTAAAGGTCAACGGCGGCCGCGCCCAGCGCGACCAGCGGCTGCAAGAGGGGGACGTTTTACAGCTCTACATCAACGACGAGTTCTTCGACAAGCCCTCGGAGGAGAATATGTTCCTGACGCTCTTCAAGCCCCAGGTGCGGATCGTCTACGAGGACGAGCACCTGTTGCTGGCGGACAAGCCCCAGGGCTTGGTGGTACACGCCGACGAGACGGAGAAGGTGAACACCCTCATCAACCACATTCAGGCGTATCTATACCAGAAGCGGGAGTGGAATCCCAAATGGGAGAACGCCTTCACGCCGGCGCTGTGCAACCGTATCGACCGCAACACCGGCGGTATCGTCATCGCCGCCAAGGACGCGGAGACGCTGCGTATCCTCAACGAGAAGATACGCGACCGCGAGGTGGACAAGCGGTATCTCTGCGTCACCGTAGGCCGTCCCAAGGCGGACAAGGGGCGGGTGGAGTGCTTTCTTCTGAAGGACGAGAAGAAAAAGCAGGTGTCGGTGTACCACCGGCCTGTTGCCGGCGGCAAGACCGCCATCACCGGCTATCGGGTGCTGGAGAGCCGCGGGGAGCTGTCGCTGCTGGAAGTCGCGCTGGAGACGGGGCGCACCCATCAGATACGCGCCACCATGGCGGACATGGGCTGCCCGCTGCTGGGAGACGGCAAATATGGCCGCGGCGACGTGAACCGGCGCTACGGCGAGACGCGGCAGGCGCTGTACGCCTATCAGCTCACCTTCGATTTCCCCACCGATGCGGGGATACTGAACTACCTGCGGGGCAGGACGTTCACGGCGGAGAACGTCCCCTTTCGGGAGAAATATTTCGGCTGAGAAAAGTTTCGCGGGGCAAGTGGAAGTCCCGCGAAACTTTTTTCACGAAAAACGTCAAAATCCATTGACTTTTACGGCCCTTTTATATATAGTGTAGTCGCCATAATCCAACATGGCGTCCGTGCGGGAACAGACGCGCCGACGCTGCGGCGGAGAGAGACAGACCACGTTATGAATGGAGGAGGATAAATGTCCAAAGAGTTGATTCGCCTGCGGAATCTCTGCATGGCGTTTGACGACGAGCTGGTTCTCGATAACATCAATCTTTACATTAACGATTCCGAATTTCTCACACTGCTGGGCCCCAGCGGCTGCGGTAAGACCACAACGCTGCGGATCATCGGTGGTTTCACCACGCCTACAAGCGGCGACGTGACCTTCGACGGTGTGAGGATCAACGATGTCCCGCCCCACAAGCGGCAGATCAACACGGTGTTCCAGAAGTATGCGCTGTTCCCGCATCTGGACGTGTTTGAGAACATCGCCTTCGGCCTGCGCATTGCCAAGGTGCCGGAGGAGGAGATACGGCAGCGTGTCGGTGAAATGCTGGAGGTGGTCAGCCTGAAGGGTTTCGACCGCCGCCGTACCGACCAGTTATCCGGCGGTCAGCAGCAGCGTGTGGCCATCGCCCGCGCACTGGTGAACCGCCCGAAAGTGCTGCTGCTGGACGAGCCGCTGGGCGCGCTGGATCTTCGTCTGCGTAAGGATATGCAGAACGAGCTGAAACGCATCCAGCAGCAGATGGGCATCACGTTTATATATGTTACCCACGATCAGGAGGAAGCGCTGACCATGTCCGACACCGTGGTGGTGATGGACAAGGGACGCATCCAGCAGATCGGCACGCCGGAGGACATCTACAACGAGCCGAAGAACGCCTTCGTGGCGGACTTCATCGGCGAGAGCAACATCCTCAACGGCGTCATGGTGCGTGACCGCGTGGTGAAGATGTACGGCAAGGAGTTCCCCTGCGTGGACGGCGGCTTCGCCCCCAACGAGCCGGTGGACGTGGTCATCCGCCCCGAGGACATCGACATCGTTCCCGTGGAGCAGGGCCAGCTGACCGGCACCGTCACCTCTGTCACCTTTAAGGGGATGCAGTATGACATCATCGTGGACTTCCGCGGCTTCAAGTGGCTGATCCAGACCACCGACCACTGCCCCGAGGGCGCCCGTATCGGCATCAAGATCGACCCCGACGGCATCCACGTGATGAAGAAAAGTTCCTACTCCGGTATGTTCGGCGACTACTCCTCCTTCTCCGAGGAGTACGACGAGCTGGACGACGCGAGCCTCGCGTCGGATGAGGAGGAGAGCGGGGATGAAGAGTAAGCTGTCCTTCCTGTCCATCCCCTACGTGGTGTGGATGGCGCTGTTTGTGGTGGCTCCCATCGTCGTGGTGGTGATCTACGCCTTCTCCGCCTCTGACGGCGGCTTTACCCTCGCCAATTTCAGCCATATGGGCACCTACACCATCGTATTCGCCCGCTCCTTCAAGCTGGCACTCATCTCCACAGCCATCTGTCTGGCAATCGGCTATCCGGTGTCCTACATGATGAGCAAGGAGGGTCCCCGCTTCCAGCGGGTGGCCATGGTGCTCATCATGCTGCCCATGTGGATCAACTTCCTGCTGCGCACCTACTCCTGGATGTCCATTCTGGAAAACAACGGTCTGCTGAACCAGTTTTTCCAGAAGCTCGGGCTGATCTCTCTTTATAATAGTATCTTCGGCACGGACCTCACCTTCTTCCCCCTGCTGAACACGCAGGGTGCTGTGGTGCTGGGCATGGTCTACAACTACCTGCCCTTTATGATCCTGCCCATCTACTCCGTCATCGTGAAGCTGGACAACTCCCTGCTGGAAGCTGCCCGTGACCTCGGAGCCAACACCTTCAACGTGTTCCGCCGGGTCATCCTGCCCCTGAGCCTCCCCGGTGTGCTCTCCGGCATCACCATGGTGTTCGTCCCCTCCGTGTCCACCTTCGCCATCAGCAAGATGCTGGGCGGCGGCACCGAGCTGCTGCTGGGCGACCTGATCGAGCAGCAGTTTCTCGGCGGCGCGTACAATCCCCAGCTGGGTGCGGCCATCTCCCTTGTGATGATGGTCATCGTGGTCATCTGCATGGTGGTCATGAACCGCTTCGGCGAGGGCGAGGAACAGGCGGTGATGCTGTGAACAGGAGAAATTCCACCTTCAACAGGGTCTTTACCGTTCTGGTATTCCTGTTCCTGTACGCCCCCATCCTGCTGCTGATCGTCTTTTCTTTCAACGCCGGCAGCAGCAACAGCGTCTGGACAGGCTTCTCTCTCCACTGGTATCGAGAGCTGTTCCACGACCGCCTTATCATGCGCAGTGTGTACACCACGCTGCTGGTGTCCCTGCTGGCCACGGCCATCGCAACCTTTGCAGGCACCTTCGCGGCCATCGGCTTCTACGCCCTGCGCCGCAAGAAGCGGGCTGTGCTGACCACCGCCAACAACATCCCCATGATGAACGCCGATATCGTCACCGGCGTGGCCATGTGCCTGT
>CAZTHY010000106.1:0-4487 GCA_964613205.1 uncultured Oscillospiraceae bacterium | reverse complement strand
TTTCTGTCTATTTTGCCGTAAAGTGAAAGACGCGGAAAAAAATCGCTGGGATTCCTTGCTTTTAGTGAAAAATATGGTATACTGGTATTGCTCGTAGTGCGCCGTATGAAGCGGCATTTCCGTGGGCAAGATAGAGAGCAGACCACCGTTTGCCACTCCACGGAGCGTGAGCGTTATGACTTGAAAAGAGGGAATTGCCTTGCATAAATACATTATCCACGGCGGTAGGCCGCTTTATGGCGAGATCACCGTCAGCGGTGCCAAGAACGCCGCCGTCGCCATCATCCCCGCTGCGCTGCTGGTGGACGGCACCTGCCGCATCGAGAACATCCCCCAGATCAGCGATGTGACGCTGTTCTTCTCCATCCTGGAGGAGCTGGGAGCCAAGGTGCGGGTGCTGAACCGCCACGCCATCGAGATCGACTGCCACGCCATCCACTCCACCCGCCCGTCCTATGATTTAGCCCGCCGCATCCGCGCCAGCTATTACCTGCTGGGCGCGCTGCTGGGTCGTTTCGGTCAGGCCACCGTGGCCATGCCCGGCGGGTGCAACTTCGGCGTGCGCCCCATCGACCAGCACATCAAGGGCTTCACCACCATGGGTGCCGACGTGTCCGTGGAGGGCGGCTTTATCCACACCGCCGCCAAGAATGGCCGTCTCACCGGTGCGCCGGTATATCTGGACGTGGTTTCTGTAGGCGCTACCATGAACATCATGATGGCCGCCACGCTGGCCAAGGGCACCACCACCATCGAAAACGCCGCCAAGGAGCCCCATATTGTGGACTTGGCCAACTTCCTCAACTCCATGGGTGCCGACATCAAGGGCGCAGGCACCGATTCCATCAAGATCCGCGGCGTGGAGAAGCTGTCCGGCGGCACCTACTGCATCATCCCCGATCAGATCGAGGCCGGCACCTACATGGCTGCCGTGGCCGCCACCGGCGGCGAGCTGCTGCTGAAAAACGTCATCCCCAAGCACATGGACTGCATCAGCGCCAAGCTGATGGAGATGGGCGTCTCCGTAGTGGAGGAGGACGACACGCTGCTGGTGCGCCGCAGCGGGCCGCTGATGAAAACCAACGTGAAAACGCTGCCCTATCCCGGCTTCCCCACCGATATGCAGCCGCAGATCACCGCTGTGCTGGCCATGGCGGAGGGCACCAGCCTCGTCACCGAGGGCGTGTACGGTGCCAATCGGTTCAAGTATGTGGACGAGCTGAAGCGGCTGGGCGCTCACATTCAGGTGGACGGCAAGGTGGCCGTAGTGGAGGGTGTGCGCCAGTTGGTAGGCGCGCCGATCCAGGCCTGTGACCTTCGTGCCGGTGCGGCGCTGGTCATCGCGGGACTGGCCTCTCAGGGCACCACCGAGCTGAGTCAGATCCAGTATATCGAGCGGGGCTACGAGGACTTGGTGGGTAAGCTCCGCGCCGTCGGTGCGGACATCTCCATGGTGGACGTGCCCGACGAGACGGACGTGGAGAGCCACGTCGGCTGAGAAAATAGAGCCATCCAGCGTCCGCTGCGAGAGGCTGCGGCGAATCACTCCGTGGGTTCTCACAGCGGACGCTCTTTCCATAGTCGTTAGGGAAAGGGGAAACAGATATGTGGAACGTATACGACCAGTGGGGCAAGCTGTTCACCACGGTGGCCATCTACGCACAGGCGGTGTCCATCGCCAAGGCCATCGGCGGCGTGGTCATGCCCGCCAAGTAAAGAGAAGGAAGGATAGAACGACGTGTTGACGAGAAAAGACGAGATCACGGTACATACTTTGGCCAGCGGTTCCGAGGGCAACTGCATGGTGCTGTCCGCCGGTAAGATCCACCTGCTGGTGGATGCCGGCATTTCCGTCCGCCGCATCGTGGCAGGGCTGGCCGCCATCGGCCTCAAGCCCGCCGATCTCAGCGCCGTGGTGGTGTCCCATGAGCACAGCGACCACATCAAGGGCGTACAGCCGCTGGCGGAGAAGTTCAATTTGCTGGTCTACGGCATCGGCTACTCGGCGGGACACATGATGATGGACTGGAAGCCCCTCTTTGAGAATATCCGCGTCCTGCCGGAGTACGGCAACCGCTACATCGGGGACGTGAACGTCATCACCTTCCCCACCAGCCACGACGCCTCCGACAGTACCGGCTTCCGGTTCGACTGGCGCGGCAGCAGCGTAGGCGTCCTTACCGACACCGGCTACGTCACCCGTGAGGCGGAACAGGTGCTGCTGGGCACGCCGTTGGTGATTTTGGAGAGCAACTACGACGAGCGTATGCTGCGGGAGGGGCCGTATCCCCCGTTCCTGAAAAAGCGCATCGCCGGCGAGAAGGGCCACCTGTCCAACACCGACGCGGCGGCCTTCGCCCGCAAGCTGGCGGAGAGCGGCACGAAGCAGTTCGTCATCGCCCACGTCAGCAAGGAGAACAACACCGAGGAGCTCATCATGGAGGCCATGCACAAGGCGCTGGAGGGCTTCGACGTGGAAGTGACCATCGCCCCCCGCAAGGAGATCAGCCAGCCCTTCAAGGCGGGCAAACGGCGGGGGTGACGGTATGCAGCGCGTCACCGTGCTGTGCGTCGGCAAGCTGAAGGAGAAATTCTACATCGACGCGGCGGCGGAGTACCAAAAGCGCTTGCAGCGCCACTGCAAGCTGGACATCATCGAGCTGCCGGAGCAGCGCTTGCCGGAAAACCCCGCACCGGCGGACATCCAGCGTGCGCTGCGGCTGGAAGGGGAGTCCATTCGGGAGAAGCTGCCCAAGGGCGGCGCGGTCATCGCGCTGTGCATCGAGGGCAAGACCTGTTCCAGCGAGGAACTGAGCCGTCGCATGACCGACTACGCCTTGCAGGGCAAGACCCAACTCACCTTCCTCATCGGCGGCAGCGTGGGACTGGACGAGAGCCTCAAGCGGGAGGCGGACTGGCGGCTGAGTATGTCCCCCATGACGTTTCCCCACCACATGGCGCGGGTCATGCTGCTGGAACAGATCTATCGGGCGTACCAGATCGAAAGCGGTACGAAATACCATAAATAGGAGGCAACACCATGGGCAACTGGAGCTTTACCGGCAAGCCGGACGTACCGGCGTGGCCGAAGGACGAAAACGGACAGGATGTGAAAGCGGTTCTGCTGACGCAGACCTTCGATTCGCCTGCCAGCACCGATATGGTCATCTCGCTGCTGGCGGCCTACGGCATCCCGTGTTTTAAGTATTACGATCTGGACGGCGGAGCGGGGAAGGTCATCAACGGCTTCTCCGGCTTCGGCGCCAGCCTGTATGTACCCGCCGACCGGCTGGAGGAGGCCAACGACCTGCTCAATTCCCAGCCGCTGGACGAGGAATAAGTGAAAGGAGAAGGAACATGAACTACAAGCAGGAATACCAGCGCTGGCTGGACAGCGGCGCGCTGAGCGACGCAGAGCGTCAGGAGCTTTTATCCATTGCAGGAGACGAAAAGGAGATCGAGAGCCGGTTCTACGGCCCCTTGGAGTTCGGCACCGCCGGACTGCGGGGCACCATGAAGGTGGGTCTCCATCAGATGAACATCCACGTCATCCGCTGGGCGACACAGGGCTTTGCCGACATTATCGCTGCCGAGGGCGAGACGGCCAAAAAGAAGGGCGTGGCCATCTGCATGGACTGCCGCGTCAACAGCGTGGCCTTTGCCCACGCCGCCGCGGAGGTCTGCGCCGCCAACGGTATCCACGTCCGCATTTTTGAGTCCCTCCGCCCCACGCCGGAGCTGAGCTTCGCCGTGCGGTACTACGGCTGTCAGGCGGGCATCAACGTCACCGCCAGCCACAACCCCAAGGAATATAACGGCTACAAGGTCTACTGGGCGGACGGCGCACAGCTCCCGCCCCAGCACGCCGCCGCCATCGCCCAGCGTCTGGAAACGCTGGATATGTTTGCCGACGTGAAGCGGGTGGACTTCGACACCGCCGTGGCCGATGGCCGCATCGAGCTGCTGGGCGAGGAGACCGACCGGATGTTCATGTCCAACGTCATGGCCATGGTCAACGACCGCACCTCCATCGCACAGGTGGCGGACACCTTCAGGATGGTCTACACCCCCTTCCACGGCTGCGGCTGGAAGTTGGTGCCGGAGGCGCTGCGGAATCTGGGCGTGAAGCACCTGTACTGCGTGGAGCAGCAGATGGTGCTGGACGGCAACTTCCCCACGGTGGCCTCTCCCAATCCGGAGAACCCGGAGGGCTTCTATCTGGCCATCGACCTTGCCAACGAGGTGGGCGCCGACTTCATTTTAGGCACCGACCCCGACAGCGACCGTGTCGGCATCATGGTGCGGGGCGCTGACGGCCAGTTCATCCCCGTCACCGGCAACCAGACCGGCGTGCTGCTGCTGGATTACCTCATCGGCGCCATGCGCCGCGCCCGCAAAATGCCGGAAAAGCCGGTGTTCCTCAAAACCATCGTCTCCACCGAAATGGCGCGGAAGGTGGCGGAGAGCAACAGCGTGGCCTGCTTCGA
>CAZTHY010000105.1:0-4561 GCA_964613205.1 uncultured Oscillospiraceae bacterium | reverse complement strand
GGCTCCGGCGGGAAACGGGTGTGGACGGTCATTCCCTGATACTGACCACCCTCCGCGATGTCCTCGTCGATGAAATTCAAGATAAAGTTTTTGCCGGTCTCCTCCATGGAAGGGGTCTTGATGTCCTCGGCCATGATCTTCTCACACTCCTTTAATTGCTTTTCTCGCCGCAAAGCGGCAATGATATATTATACAGCGTTCCGCATGGAATTGCAATACCTATTCCAGCGCATCGAACTCCTGCCGCGTCAGCAGGATGTCCAGCGCCTCCAGAAGGCCGTTGGCGGTGAGGCGGGCGGGCAGTCCCAGCCGCTTTTGCAGCGCAAGGCGCTTCTCAGTGGAGTTAGCGCCGATGAGTCCCTTTTCCAGCAGATCGGCTTTCGTCAGACCGGCGCGGTGGGGCACGTCGTCCTCCCCCTCGAAGGTGGCACCGGCGCGGCGCAGCGCGTCCAGCAGCACGTCGGGGGTCATGCCCTCCACGCCCAGCTTGCCCTCCTTGCCGCCTTTCTTCTTCCGGCGCTCCTTGCCGTACACATCGGGGATATACGCCTGCTTCACCGTCTCCGGCGGCAGTATGCCCTTCAGGTGGCTGCGGATGAGGAATCCCGCACCGTCGGAGTCGGTCAGCAGGATAACGCCCCGCTTCTCCGCCAGCGTGCGGAGATAGGCCGCCTTTTCCCCGTCGTGGAACACGGCGAAGCCGCCTACCTCCAAAATGGCGGCGTCCACCACCTGAGAGAGGGCGTTTTTGTCGTACCGCCCCTCCACCACGATGACTTCACGGACTTTCGGCTTCATCGTCCACCTGCCAGTTCCATGAGGAACAGCTTCAGCTCTCCCTCTGCGTCCATGTTCCGCTCGCTCTTCATCCGCCGATCCAGCGTCTGGCACCGCTTCACCGCGTCGCGGCACCACTCGTGGGTGACGTTCCGCGCCGAGCGGAGCAGCAGCTTGGCGGGATAGTCGGAACTCATGCGCCACAGGTCTTTCAGCCACAGGCTGTCCTTGCGGCCATCCAGTGCGATACGGGCGGTGTACAGCCGCCGCAGCTCCTTGCCCAGCGCCGCTAAAATGGCCACCGGCTCCGTCTGCATACGCAGCAGCTCCGCCAGCACCGTGGCGGCTTTGTCGTAGTTGCCGTCGGTGACGGCGTTGGTCATGTCGAAGATACGGGCATCCAGCACCGGCTCCACCACCGCGTTGATGTCGCTGATGGTGATCTTGTCCCCCTTGGCGTAGGCCGTCAGCTTGGCGATCTCCGGCAGGAGGCCGTCCATCAGACTGCCGCAGGTGAACAGCAGGTGATCCGCCGCCGCGTCGTCGATGTCCTTGCCGCCGGCGGCAAAACGGCGGCGCAGCCACCGCACCAGCGCCTGCCGCCCCTGCTGGTCGAAGGATATTTCTTCCACATACGTCCCTACGGCGGCGGACAGCTTCTTCATTTTGCCGTCCCGCTTGTAGGTGAGCTGGCGGTAGAGGAACACCAGCGTGCAGTAGTCGGGGAAGTCCTCCAGCAGGGCGATGAGCGCCGTGCGCTGCCCCTCGTCCAGCTTGAAAATGTCCATATCGGTGACGGTGACCAGTGTGTGTTCCGCCATCATGGGCATGGCCTCCACCGTCTCCGTCAGTTCCTGCACCGTCAGCCCCTTGCCGGTGAGACGGTGGTAGTTGAATTCCTCAAACCCCGCCGGCACCAGCAGCTCCTTCAGCTGCTCCACGGCGCTGTGCATGAGATACGTCTCCTCGCCGTGGAAAATATACACGTTGGCCGCCGTGCCCGCCTTCATAGCGGCACGGAAGCGGTCGTAGCCGTTGTCTTTCGCCGTTTTCTTCTCTGCCATAGTGAACCTCTCTTATCTGACCGTGACACGGATGGTACCCTGCTGGTCGGTGCGCCACAGGTTGGCGTTTACGTTTTGCAGCCGCCGCAGCGTCTCCTGTGACGGATGGCCGTAGGCGTTATCGCCTACGCTGATGACTGCCGTCTCCGGCATGATGGCGCGGAGGAACGCGGCGTCGGAGCTGTAACGGGAGCCGTGGTGGCTTACCAGCAGCACTTCGATGCGGGGCAGCCGGTACGTCTCCACCAGCCGCTTCTCCGTAGCACCGGACATATCGCCGGTGATGAGCAGGTCGAAATCCCCCGCGCTGGCCAGCGCCGTCAAGCCCTGCTCGTTCAGGTCGCTGTCGTTGCCCAGCGGCGGATACAGCGTCAGTTCCGCGCCGCCGATGGCCGTCTCCAGCGGGGCGGTGACGTAGATGATCTCCGTGCCCTGTTCCTTTGCCGTGGCTTCCAGCCGCTGGCGAACGCCGTATTCGTCCTCGATGTCGGGCAGGTACAGCGTGTCCACCGGCAAGCGGGCGAACACCTCGTAAAGACCGTTGGTGTGGTCGGCGTGGTAGTGGGTCACCACCACGGCGGCAAGGCGGCGGATGCCGAGACTTTGCAGCTCGTCGGCGGCCACGGAACCGGCATCGACGTAGCTGTTGCTGCTGCCGCAGTCCACCAGCACCGTCTCGCTGCCCGACCAGAAAGCCACGCTTTCGCCCTGCCCCACGTCCAGCGCCAGTATGCCCAGCGACCCGTAGTGGCGGTCACGGCTGTTGAGCCACAGGCAGCCGGTCAGCGTCAGTGTGGCCAGCACCGTGGCCAGCGCGTATTTCCGCTTGCCGTCCGGCGTGACGGCGCAGCCGATGAAGGCGGCGTAGACGTACAGCAGCCAGCAGCGCAGGTAGGGATTGGAGAAATAGACGGCGTGGTAGGGGATAGATGTCAGCAGCCCCGCCAGCCACAGGATATACTTCACCAGCACCAGCGGGATGAAACCGGCGATCTTCCCCAGCGGCAGCCACACCAGCCCCAGCAGGGCGGAGAGAAAGCCGGACATGAACGCCCAGCCTGCCGCCGGTACGGCCAGCAGTCCCGCCAAGGGCGCCGCCAGCACGAGGATGTTGAAGTAATACGCCGTCAGCGGAATGGTGAAGATGGACGCGCCCAGTGTGGCCGCCACGTTGGCGCTAAGAAAGGCGATCAAGGCGCGGAGGTGCTTGTTCCTGCCCCGATACAGCCCCGACAGGAAGCGGTACAGCCGCCCCGACAGCAGCACCATCCCCAGCGTGGCGGCGAAGCTCAATTGCAGGCTGATACTGCCGGCGGCAAAGGGGTTCAGCAGCAGGATCACCGTCAGCGCCGCCGCAAGGGATGTCAGCGGGTCACTGTCGCGGTAAAAAAGCGGCGCGATGAGCAGGAAGATCTGCATGACGCAGGCTCGCACCACCGAGGGCGAAAGCCCCACCATCACCATGTAGAACAGCAGCGCGGGGATGGTGACGAGACACAGCGTTCGCCGGTGTCCCGCCGGTACCAGCAGGGACAGCAGCGTCACGAGAAAGGCACAGTGCAGCCCCGAAACGGCGAAGATATGGGCAAGGCCGGTCTCCTGCATGGCCACATAGTCATGCTCCGGCAGCAGCGATCTGTCGCCGGTCAGTTCGGCGGTGAGGAAGCCCAGCACCGACTGGTCATCCCACAGCGACCGCATGGTCTGCCGCAGGGCGAACACCGACTGCTGGGGGAGGTACAGAAGGGAATTGTCCTCCGTGACAGTCAGTTCGTCACGGCCATACAGCAGCGCATAGACGCCTTTGGCGGTGAAGTGAGTCAGCTCGTCGTCACCGATATGGGCGGCGGACTGCCACTGGGCGCTGCCGGTGAGAATGTCGCCGGGGGTGAGGGTCAGCAGGTCGCTCTCGCCGTAGTAGACGGCTTTCGCGCCGAGGAAGCCGTGAAGCTGCACCGTCACTTTCGCGCCGTGTTCCGTCTCCGTCGGCCAGTCGCATACGGTGGCGGAGAAGTCCGACACCGCGCCGCAGCGCTGCTCCACCGGCTGCTGCACCAGCGTCTGGTAGGCGGTGAAGTAGGCCAGCGAGACGGCCAGCGGCAGCAGGATCAGCAGCCCTCGCCGGAAAAAGGGGCGATTTCGGAAGAGAAGCACCCACACCGCAGCGGCCACACACAATCCGCCCACCGCCCACAGGTACCATCCCTCCCAGGGCAGCAGCAGCACGGCAAACAGCCCCGCCGAGAAGGAAAACCCCACCGTAGCCAACACCCGCATCGGTTCCCCTCCTTGATGGTCATAATTAGTTACATTATAACAGATTGCGGGTGGGGTGACAAGTAGGGGAGTGGAAGATGTGGGAAAGGATGGAGAAAAAACCGATTTACGTTGTAGGGGCGAACGACTCTGTCCCGCCCCTCTCATTATTCTCTTGCCTTCCCCTGTGGGGAAGGTGGCTTGCCGCGAAGCGGCAAGACGAAAGGGGAGAGCCGGATTTAGGACGGCTTCGGGGGTAGTCTCAGCGGAGCGGTCTCTCCCTCAGTCACGGCGAAGCCGTGCCAGCTCCCTCACAGAGGGAGCCGAGAGGTCTCTGCTTCTCCGTGGCGTGTAATGGCGGGAGGGGCAGAGCCCCTCCCCTACGAAACCCATCATTCAACCCCGCCTGCCCGCATATACTCTCCCATCAACAACTGGGAGGGGATCAACATGAACCGGCTTGA
>CAZTHY010000104.1:0-4644 GCA_964613205.1 uncultured Oscillospiraceae bacterium | reverse complement strand
GAGCTGCTGGAGACCATGTTCGGTGTCCGCACCAGAGCGGCGGGACGTGTCTACTACCGCGGCAAGCTGATGAGCTTCACCAGCGCCAAGGATGCCATGATGCACGGCTTCGCCATGATCACCGAGGAACGAAAGGCCACCGGCCTCTTTTTGGAGGGCGATCTGGTCTTTAACACCACCATTTCCAACCTGCCCCACTACATCACCGGCTTCGCCCTGTCCAACGACAAGATGGTGAAGGCCACCGCCAACGAGATCAACATCATGCATACCAAGTGCATGGGGCCCCGCGACGCCATTACGGCGCTGTCCGGCGGCAACCAGCAGAAGGTGATCTTCGGCAAGTGGCTGGAGCGGGATCCGGAGGTATTCCTCATGGACGAGCCCACCCGCGGCATCGACGTGGGCGCGAAATACGAGATCTACGAGCTGATCGTCAAGATGGCCAAGCGGGGCAAGACCGTCATCGTGGTGTCATCCGAGATGCCGGAGATCCTGGGCATCACCAACCGTATCGGCGTCATGTCCAACGGACGGCTGGCCGGTATTGTCAACACCAAGGACGCCGATCAGGAGGAACTCCTGCGGCTGAGCGCCAAATACCTGTAAGCGGAGGAGGAAACTATGGCCAACAACATGATCCTCACCTATGAGGAAGAACAGAAGCTGCTGGAGCCTATCGACAGTTATGTAGGCGCCATTCAGGAGCAGATCAACGCACTGCGGGTAGACGGCACCGACAAAGTCACCGCGCTGAACAACCACATCGCCGTCACCAAGGAAAACGCCAACTATACCAAGGAAGAAAAGAAAGCCGTCATCGCCGCCGACACTGAAAAGCTGGAGGAGGCCAAGAAGGTGGAGGCCGCCAACAAGGCCGCCATCACCGCCCTCATCAACGATGCGGTGTCCTATCTGGACAAGAATTTCGTCAGCCAGTACTACGCACCGGTGGAGGCCTCCTGCAAAGCGCAGAAGGAGGAAGAGGATGCCCGCTACAACGCGGAGCTGGCCGAGCTGAAGCGCCAGCACGAGGCGGAGCTGGCCAAGCTGACGGATCAGGGCGAGATCAAGGACGAGAAGTACGTCTACAAAAACCGCCTGTTCGACGCCAAGCTGAAGCACGACTCCACGCTGCAGGAGATCAAGGATCGTAAGCACAACGCCTACGCCTATCGCTATCACCTCATCGACCTGCTGCGCCTGTCCCACTTCACACAGGCGGAGAAGATGAAGCAGAAGTGGGAGAACTACAAGTACACCTTCAACACCCGTCAGTTCTTCCTGACCAACGGTCTGTACATCGTCATCATCTGCGTCTTTGTGCTGCTGTGCATCCTGGCGCCGGTGGTGAAGAACACCAACCTGCTGACCATGAACAACATCCTGAACATCCTGCAGGCGGCATCGCCCCGTATGTTCCTGGCGTTGGGCGTGGGCGGCCTCATCCTGCTGGGCGGTACCGACCTGTCCGTAGGTCGTATGGTAGGTACCAGCATGGTGCTGTGTACCATGATCATGCACAAGGGCGTCAACACCGGCGCGCTGTTCGGCCACATCTTCGATTTCTCCGCCATCCCCGTGCTGGTGCGTGTAATTCTGGCGCTGGTGGTCTGCTGCGTCGTCACTACCGCCTTCTCCACCGCCGCCGGTTTCTTCACGGCACGGTTCAAGATCCACCCCTTCATCTCCACCATGGCCAATATGCTCATCATGTTCGGCCTGATGACCTTCGCCACCAAGGGCGTGTCCTTCGGTGCCATTGAGGTGTCCATCCCCAAGATGATCATCCCCAAGATCGGCCGGTTCCCCACCATCATCCTGTGGGCGGTGGCGGCCATCGTCATCATGTACTTCATCTGGAACAAGACGACGCTGGGCAAGAATATGTACGCCGTGGGCGGCAACGCCGAAGCGGCGGCGGCCTCCGGTATCAACGTGTTCATGGTCACCATCATCGCCTTCGCCATCGCCGGCGTGCTCTACGGCTTCGGCGCATGGCTGGAGTGCATCCGCATGGTGGGCTCCGGCTCCGCTTCCTACGGACAGGGCTGGGAGACTGACGCTATCGCGGCCTGCGTGGTGGGCGGTATCTCATTCAGCGGCGGTATCGGTAAGATATCCGGCATCGTGGTGGGCGTGCTGATCTTCACCGCCCTGACCTACTCCCTCACCGTGCTGGGCGTGGACACCAACCTGCAGTTCGTGTTCTCCGGTATCATCATTCTGGCGGCTGTCACCATCGACTGCCTGAAGTACGTCCAGAAAAAGTAAGCGATTCCCCCTCGATTCGACCGGCGCAAGCCGAAAACTTCTTCATATTTCTTTGGACTGTGTAAGGGGCGTACTTTCGTGCGCCTCTTACGCAAAGTTAGGAGGAAATGCTATGACACAGTGCTATTTTTTCTCGACCCCCGGCCGCACGGAGATCAGCGGCAATCAGGTGGATCACCAGCAGGGCTGCGTGCTGGCCGCCTCGGTGAATCTGCAAATGGTGGCGGAGGCCTCCCTCAACGACGATAACGTCATCCGCCTCGACTCGGAGGGCTATCCTCAGGTGGTCATCGACCTGAACGATCTGGATGTCCGCGAGGAGGAGAAAAACACCACCGCCGCGCTGGTACGCGGTGTGGCGGCGGCCTTCCGGCAGCGGGGCTGCCAGATCCACGGCTTCGACGTCTGCGTTCGCTCCACCGTGCTGGCCGGCAGCGGACTCAGCTCTTCCGCCGCCTTTGAGGTGCTGATGGGCACCGTCCTCAACGAGCTGTTCTTCGACAAGCAGCTCAGCGCCGTGGAGATCGCCCAGATCGGCCAGTGGGCGGAGAACGTCTACTTCGGCAAGCCCTGCGGCCTTCTCGATCAGATGGCCTGCGCCGTGGGCGGCATGGTGTTTATGGACTTCGCCGACCCCGCTGCACCGGTAGTGGAGAAGGTGGACTTCGATTTCGGTGCCGCCGGCCACGCCCTGTGCATCATCGATGTAGGTGCCGACCACGCCGGTATGACCGGCGAATACGCCGCCATCCCCGGGGAGCTGAAAGCCCTCAGCGCCCTGTTCGGTAAGTCCGTCCTGCGGGAAGTGCCGGAGGAGGAATTCTTCGCCAGGCTGCCCGCCATCCGCCATCAGGTGCCCGACCGCGCCCTGCTCCGCGCCATCCACTTCTATCAGGAGAACAAGCGGGTACACCAGCAGGTGGAGATGCTGCGGCAGAACGACTTCGACGGCTTCCTCCGTCTCGTGCGGGAGTCCGGCCGCAGCTCGTGGATGTACGTCCAGAACGTCATCCCCACCGGTGCCGTGGCGCATCAGGACATGGCGCTGGCGCTGGCGCTGTGCGACACGCTGCTGGGTCAACGGGGCGCTTTCCGCGTCCACGGCGGCGGCTTTGCCGGTACGGTGCAGGCCTTCGTCCCGCTGGATATGCTGGATACCTTCCGCACCGAGATCGAGCGGGTGCTGGGCAGCGGCTGCTGCCATGTGCTGAGCATCCGCAGCGAGGGCAGCCACGGCTTGCAGTAAAAATGGACACAAAAAACGCAGTACGCATAGCGCGTACTGCGTTTTTTCTGCTTGTTACTTCTTTTTCGGCTCCTTCGGCGGGGCGTAGTCCATCTTTTCCAGCACCTCCAAAAAGAGGGGCAGCGCCGCGTTTTTGGAGTCCTCGAACCACACAAAGCCGAAGTTCATGCAGTCCTTCTTGATGGGGATGAACTCGATGTTGTCGGTGGGCGAGAAGGTGAAGGACGCCGTGTGGGAGGGCAGGATGGACACGCCCATGCCTGCCTCCACCTGCATGACGATGGACGCAAACTGCCTGGAAACGGTCTTGTTCCGGATGGAGAGCCCCGCTTCCGCCGCCGCTTCGTAGGCGATAGCCTGATACCCGGGGGAGGTGTCCTCGTCGATGAGGATAAACGTCTCCGGCTCCAGCAGCGAGTAATCGGTGGCACCGGACAGGACGAAGGGGTGGTCTTTCCGCACCGCGATGCACATATCCTCCTGCCATAAAATGGTGTATGCCGGCGTGTTGGTGGTGGACAGCAGGGGGATGTTGACCCACGCGAAGGCGATGTCCAGATCGCGGTTCTCCGTGGCGGCTTTCAGCTCCTTCAAAGTGCCGTGGTAGAATTCCAGCGCAATGTCGGGGTACATCTCCCGAAATTCCTGCATAATGCCCGGCAGAATGGGCTGAAAGGCGTCCAGATAGCCGATCTTGATGCTGCCCCGCAGTCCCGCCTGCGCCCACAGCACCTGCTGCCTGACGCTTTCCAGCCGGTTGAAGATGTCGGGGCAGGCGCTCTCCAGTATCTTTCCTGCAGGGGTCAGCGCCACAGAGCGGGAATTGCGCTCAAACAGCGTCACGCCCAGCTGCTTTTCCAAGTCGGCGATCTGCTGGCTCAGCGCCGGTTGGGCGATGTAGAGGTTCATGGCGGCCTTCGTAAAGTTCAAACACTTTGCCAGCTCCATGAAGTAGCGTAGCTGACGGGTATGGATGTCCAAACAGATCGCTCCCTTCTTCCGCAGTGGCAGACCATCGCTGATTTATCTTGTAATATATTATAAGGGAATCGATACGTTAAGTCAACAAACCCCACCCTCCAACGATAAGCCCCAGCAATAGGTAAATTTTATGGAGCTATAAT
>CAZTHY010000103.1:0-4656 GCA_964613205.1 uncultured Oscillospiraceae bacterium | reverse complement strand
TCAGCTACATCATTGCCGGTCTGATTCAGAACGTGTTCATCTGCATGGCCATCGCCATCGTCATCCTGTGTGTCGTGCTCTTCATCATCAAGGGCATTGTTTCCAAGAAGCACGCCGGTATCATCGCCGAGATCGCAGAAGCCAACAAGGCTCGCGCGGCGAAGTAACCAACCAAAAAAAGAAAGCCCCTCGGGGCTTTCTTTTTTTGCCTAAAGCCGCAAGTCCTGATAAAAACCGCAGCAAACCTTGATAAAAATCGCCGCAAGCCTTGACAAAGCCGCAGCAAAAAGACCGCCTTTCGGCGGTCTTTTCGTTTTTGCTTTAGAAGTGGGTCTCCACAAATTTATTGAACTTCTTGGTGTCCATCTCTTCCTTGTAGGTATTGCGGAAGCGCTTGACGGTCAGGCTGTTGTACTGGACGATGTTGCGGTACTTGAGGAAGCCGATCAGCAGTCCCGCACCGCCGCAGATGTAACCCCAGGGCACGTTCTTGGTACACACATACACCATCACGGCCAGCACGATGACGGAGACGATGATGCCGCCCAGCTGCTTCTTGGGATGGAGCCGCTGCACCACGTCCTGTTTCACCACGCCCTCCTCGATCATAATGTTGGCGAATCGCTTCTGCACGCCGAACAAGCTGACGGCGTTCAGAATGCAGGGCGCTACCACGAAAAAGCCAAACAGCGTCTCGATCGCGCCGATGAGCAAAACGGAAAAATCACCCATGTCCTCACTGTTCCTCCTGTTGATGTTTATATTGTATGACCATATCGTTACGCCCGCAGGCGTAGAGCATGTGGCTGTATCGCAGGGAGAAGTCCACCACGTCGCCTACCTCCAGTCGCCGCGGACAGTCCTCCACGTCCACGATGCAGTGGTCGGAGGAGCCGCCGATGACGGTCATGCCCATCTCCCGTGGTTCCAGCGTCTCCAGATCGCCTACGTCCGCCCGACCCAGCGCCAAAATGGCGCGGCGGCGGATGCCCCTGTCGATGTACGTCGGCTTGCGGCCAAAGGCGTCGATGGCGAACTCGCCGATGGGATAGGTGGGCTTGTCCTTCACCTCGATGACCTCGGCACGCAGCGTCACGCCGTCGGTGCGGAGGTAGTCCATGTCGGTAATGCCCCACTCCTTTTGCAGATCGCGCCCCAGCAGGATACCCTCGCCGATACGCAGGTGGTCGATACCCGCCGGCATGGTGTGCCAGTGTACCAGCGTAAAAGAGCTGGTGGCGCCGCCGGAGACGGCCTCCAGCTTCCGCCCGATGCGCTGCTCCACACGGTGCGCCAGCGCTGTCAGGTCGTTCATCTTCTCCGGTGTGGGCTTGGTGGAGCCGTAGCAGGTCAGATTCACGCCGACACCGGTGAGATGGACGTGGGGCAGCTCCCGCTCCACGCGGACGCAGACGTCAACGAACTCGTCCTTGTCCCAGTAGCCCTCCCGCAGATCGCCCAAATCGGCCATGACGATGACGCGGTGGGTCTTGTTCTGCCGGACGCACTCCTGTTCCAGCGCCGCCAGCGTCGCCCACTCACTGTGGAGCGAGCCGTGGCACAGCCGCACCAGATCGGGCAGCTCCGTCAGGGCGGGGATGCGGATCAGCAGCCAGGGGCCATCGATACCCGCGTTCCGGCACCGCTCCACCTGCTCCAACCGGCTGGTGCCCAGCGCCACCGCGCCGCATTCACGCAGCACACGCGCCACCTCCGGCTGGCCTTCCACGCCCTTGATGACGCCGCAGACGCGGATATTTTGGGCATTGCAGCGGGAAATGACCTCCCGCGCGTTATGGCGCAGAATGTCAAGGTCGATCTCCAAACAGGGATATTGCCGCACAGTCTCCCCTCCTATCGCAGTAGTACCATTCAGTATAACACATATCGGCGGATTTGTCACACCTTTTCGCCGGAAAAGGTGGTTTTTTACGTTTCTTTACGGTGCCGTGCCCTCGATGGTGCCGCCGCCCAGCACCTCCTCGCCGTCGTACAGCACCACCGCCTGTCCGGCGGTGATGGCGCGCTGGGGCTGGTCGAACACCACCCGCATACGGCTTTCCGGCAGGGGATAGACGGTGCAGGGCGCTTCCGTCTGGCTGTATCGTGTCTTGGCCGCGCAGCGGAACGGCGCAGTGGGCGTTTCGCCGCTGATCCAGTTGACACGGCTGGCCGTCAGCGCCGGAGAAAACAGCTCCTCGTCGTCACCCAGCAAAATGGTGTTGTCCGCGCCGTTTTTCGACAGGACGTAGACGTGCTTGCCTGCCGCCACGCCCAGCCCCTTCCGCTGCCCCACCGTGTAGCAGGGCAAGCCCTTGTGACGTCCCAGCACGCGGCCGGTGCTGTCCACAAAGTCGCCCTCCGTCATGGCCACGCCCTGACGGCGGAGAAAGGCGGTATAGTCGCCGTCGGGGATGAAGCAGATGTCCTGACTGTCCCCCTTGTCGGCGTTGTCCAGCCCCGCCTGACGGGCAAGGGCGCGGATGTCCTCCTTGTCGTGATCTCCCACCGGCAGCAGCAGGTGGCTGAGCTGGTGCTGGGTCAGCTGGTAGAGGACGTAGCTCTGGTCTTTCCGGCGTTCCCACCCCCGCAGAAGGCGGTATTTGCCGCTTCTTTCGTCGTAGTCCAGCCGTGCATAGTGGCCGGTGGCGATGTAGTCGTAGCCCAGCGTCAGTGCCCGCTCCAGCAGCGCGCCGAATTTCAGCTCACGGTTGCACTCGATGCAGGGATTGGGCGTGCGGCCTGCGGCATACTCGGCGGCGAACACATCCATGACGCAGCGGGCGAACCGCTCCGTCTCGTTGAACACATAAAACCGCATCCCCAGCCGCGCGGCGGCCTGCCGCGCATCCTCGGCATCGTCGGCGGAACAGCAGCGGCTGTCGTCGCCCCTGTACAGCTTCAGCATAGCGCCGTCGCAGTCGTACCCCGCCTGACACAGCAGCGCAGCGGCGGCGGAGCTGTCCACTCCGCCGGACATGGCCACCAGCACTCTCTTTTTTGTCTCCATGGTCGTCACTCCGTATGATAGGCCGCACCGGCGGCTATACTTCTATTGCGCCACATCAATATCGGCCAGCGGTATTCCGCCGGCCGATACGGTGTCAAAAGTCTAAATAGCGCTGCAAATAGGCTTCGTTGGGCAGTCCGTCGGACAGCTCGATAAGCACCACAGGGAAGCCGCTGCCGTAGATGAAAATGGATTCACGGAAGGGCTCGTTGGTGCATTTGTCGGGCAGTGCCAGCGTGACGGTGGTGCCCTCGTCCTCGGTGCTGCTGAGCATCAGCCGTCCGCCGTGGAGCTCCGCAATGTGCCGCGTGGCGGGCAGACCCAGTCCGTAGCCCTCCTCCTCATCCGGCACCTGACCGTAGATGGTGTACAGCTTGAACACCCAGTCCATCCGCTCCGCGGAAATACCTCTGCCGTCGTCGGCCACGCTGATGAGAAGCTGCTGGCGACTCTTCTGCACCGTTACGGTGACGGTGCCGCTGACACGCTCCTCGGGGAAGGACTTCAGCGCGTTGGACAGCAGCTGCCACATGGCGCGGCGGAGATACTCGGGATTGATGGCCACCTGATGGCGCTGCATATCCGTCTTGTACTCCAGCGTGATGCCGCGAACGGCGAACATGGCCTTGGCCTCCAGAATAATGTCGTCCAGCCATTCCACAATGTCCACGTTCTTGCGGGGCAGCGGGTCTTTCCGGTTGAGGATGGTGGCCAGCTCCAACTGGTTGGCCAGCCGCAGCATACGGTACCACGCCCGATTGTAACCGGCCATGATCTCGTCCAGCTCGGGATCCTCGTCCCGCTTCTCTCTCGATACCATGTCGCGGCCGGCATGATACATGTTCTCCAGCGGCAATCTCACCTGTGCGCCCACATAGGGCAGCATTTCACACAGCAGACGACGTGCGTTGTCGTCAAATTCTTCCATTCCATCATGGACGTACTCATAACCAAAAGCCATGGCGATGTCCCCCTTCTTTTTTTAACAGTTTTCCACCTGCCGCATACAGTATTTGCGGCAGTGTCTGCCATACTGCCTATATCATACCAAACTATAAGTGAAAACACAAGGTTTTTGTAGAAAATGCCCGAAAATTGAGAATTTCGGAAAAAGTTTCAAAAAACACTTGCAATTCCTGTGAAAAGTGCATATAATACTAAACGTACCATACATTTAGGATATTCCAGTCAGAGAGGAAGTTTGATTATGAGCATTAAAGTCGGTATCAATGGTTTTGGCCGCATTGGCCGTATGGTCATGCGCTGCTGCTTGGATCACCCCAATATTGAGATCGTGGGTATCAACGATCTGTGTCCCGCCGATTATTTGGCGTATATGCTGAAGTACGACACCATGCACGGCAAGTTCCGCGGCGAAGTGTCCTCCGAGGGCAACAACATCGTCGTCAATGGCCGCGCCATCCCCGTGTTCGCCGAGCGCGACCCCGCCAATCTGCCCTGGGGCAAGATCGGCGCAGAGTACGTGGTAGAGTCCACCGGTCTGTTCCTGACCAAGGAGAAGTCCCAGGGTCACATCGACGCCGGTGCCAAGCACGTCGTCATGTCCGCCCCCTCCAAGGATGACACTCCCATGTTCGTCATGGGCGTCAATCAGGACAAGTACACTTCCGATATGAAGTTCGTGT
>CAZTHY010000102.1:1433-4703 GCA_964613205.1 uncultured Oscillospiraceae bacterium | reverse complement strand
GTGTTCTTCAGGGAGCCGCCAAAGGAGCCGATGGCGGTACGGCAGCAGTTGACAAGATACAGGTCTTTCATGGAAGTTACCTCCTATTTATTGTTATCATGATGATACACTTTTCTTGGGGTTTTGTCTATGTCTATGATAGTCAATTTTTTAACAATAGTCAACCGTGATTTTCTCCGCCGTGGAAAAATCGTCAAACCCGTCAGAAAAGGGCTGGCGTTTTCCGTCATTTTGACGAAGAAAACTTACGCCGCGCCGTCATTTTCGCCGTCGGTCGCCTGCATCTCGGCGCGGAGGGCGGTCAGCTTTTCGCAGAAGTCCGCCACGTTGAGCTTGCCGTACAGGTCGTCGTTCAGCGTGACCTTTGCGCTTTCGCGCCGCGCCGTCAGCGCCGTGTCAAAGTAAAGCTCCGCCACGGCGGGCAGGTCGATCTCCTGCCGCACGGCCACATAGTAGATGCCGTCACCGTAGGGGGACACCGGCTGGCTGACCTCCCCTACTTCCAACGCGGCGATGGCGTCGCTGAGACCGTCACCGGCGACGGCGGCCACGGAGATGGCACCGGTCGCCTCCTGCTCCAGCTCGGTGCAGATGGCGGCGTATTCCGCCTCCAGATCTTCGGCTTCCGCAAGGCGCTTCGCCGCGTCTGCCGCCGTCTCCTCCGCCTCGTCTCCGGCGGGGATGGTGACCACGAGGGCGGTCATCAGGTTCTGACCGGCGGCGTACTCTGTCAGCTCTGCGTCAGAGGGATACAGCGCGTCCCCCGGGGTGCAGAACCGCTGGTACAGCAGGCGGTAGAGATACACCGTCTCGCTGATGTACTGCCGGAACTCGTCGGTGATGCCCTGATAAGCAAGCTGGTACTGGTACGCCTCCTCGCTGCCGTAGTAGCTGACCATGTCGGCGCGCTCCTGCGCCAGCTGCGCCTGTACCTCCTCCGTCAGCACCGTGCCGGATTCCTCCGCCCACTGGCGCACCACGCTGTACAGCTTCACCGTCTGCAATACGTCCTCCAGCGCATAGTCGCCGTAGGTCATGTCCTCCGTCAGCGCCGCGTTCCAGTCCAGTTCGGGGATATAGGCCGCCAGATATTGGCAGTCGTAGTCCAGCCAGTAGAGAAATTCCTCGCAGGTGACGGTCTCGCCGTTCACCAGCAGCAGTTCGCCGTCGGGACGGAGACCGCTGGCCTGATACAGCAGTCCATCGGTGCGCTTGCCGCCCTTCATGCCGCCGGTCAGCGCAAAAGCGCCTACCAGCACGACGGTGGCCAGTACACCGGCGATCAGTCGTTTCCAGTTACTCATGTGGTTCCTCCTTGCGTTGTGTCTCGCCCTGTAAGCGCAGGGCTTCTATCAGAGCGCCCGCGGCGGTGAGAGAATCCTCCGAGGGCTGCATATACAGTGTCAGTTTGGGGCTGGTAGAGGCCGAAAGCTGGGCACGGCTGCGGTAAGCACCCATGGTACACACCGCCAGTAGCGCCGTGGGCTCCACCCGATCGTCGAAGCTGAACACCAGCTGCCGCCCCTTTTGGGTGATGTCGGTAACGCCCACGTCCATGGCGGCTGCCCGCAGCAGCGCCACGCCCAGCAGCGCCGTTACCGGCGGCGGCACGTCGCCGTACCGGTCGAGAAGCTCGTCGGTCAGCTCCGCCTCGTCCTCCACCGTGCGGAGGGCGGCGATACGGCGGTACAGATCCATCCGCTGTTCCGGCGTGGGGACGTAGTCCTCGGGGATATAGGCCGCCACCGTCAGGTCGGCGGAGCAGTCCACGCGGACAGGCACCGTCTTGCCCTGCTGCTCCAGCACCGCGTCGTTCAGGAGCTTCAGGTACATATCGTAGCCCACCGACATCATGTAGCCCGACTGTTCCGGCCCCAAGAGGTTGCCGGCACCGCGTATCTCCAGATCCCGCATGGCGATCTTGAAGCCGGAGCCGAACTCCACATACTCCCGAATGGCGGTAAGGCGCTTGGAGGCCACCTCGGTGAGGACTTTCCCCTGCCGGTACGTCAGGTAGGCGAACGCCCGCCGTGCGCTGCGGCCGATGCGCCCTCTGATCTGATGGAGCTGGCTCAAGCCCATTCTGTCCGCGTCCTCGATGACCAGCGTGTTGACGTTGGGAATGTCGATGCCGGTTTCGATGATGGCGGTACACACCAGCACGTCAATGTCCCCCTCCGCCATCCGCTGCATGACGCGGCTCAGCTCGCTCTCGCTCATCTTGCCGTGGGCGGTCTCCACCGTCACGTCGTCCCCCAGCAGTTCACGGAGGCGGGCGGCGGTCTTGTCGATGGTCTCCACCCGATTGTGGAGGTAATACGCCTGTCCGCCCCGGTGCAGCTCCCGCCGGAGGGCTTCTGCGATAATGCCCCAGTCGTGTTCCAGCACATAGGTCTGCACCGGCTGACGGTCGCGGGGCGGCTGCTCGATGGTGCTCATGTCGCGGATGCCGCTGAGCGCCATGTTCAGCGTGCGGGGGATGGGCGTGGCGGACAGCGTCAGCGTGTCCACCTGACGGGTGCGCTCACGGAGTTTTTCCTTGTGGGTAACACCGAAGCGCTGTTCCTCGTCGATGATGAGCAGTCCCAAATCCTTGAACTGCACGTCCTTGTTCAGCAGCTTGTGGGTGCCGATGAGCAGATCGACACGCCCCTCCTGCACTCGCCGGAGCACGTCCTTCACCTGTTTGGCGGTGCGGAAGCGGGACAGCACCTCCACCGTCACCGGAAAGGCGCGGAACCGCGCCGCTGCCGTGGCGTAATGCTGCTGCGCCAGTACGGTGGTAGGCACCAGAATGGCGGCCTGCTTGCCGTCCAGTATGCACTTCATGGCGGCGCGCAGCGCCACCTCCGTTTTGCCGTAGCCCACGTCGCCGCACAGCAGTCTGTCCATAGGGACGGGCTTTTCCATGTCGGCTTTCACGTCACGGATGGCGGCAAGCTGATCTTCCGTCTCCGTGAACTCGAAAGCCTCCTCAAACTCCTGCTGCCACGGCGAATCGGGGGAAAAGGCGTGGCCGCCCAGCCGCTGCCGCTGGGCATACAGCTTGATAAGCCCCTCCGCCAGATCCTTCGCCGCCGCACGGGCGCGGCGGGTGGTTTTCGCCCACTGGTCACCGGAGAGCTTGTTCAGCTTGGCTTTCTCCGCCTGCTCCTCCCCGCCGCCGATATACTTGCTGACGAGGTCGAGAGACGTGGCGGGGACGTAGAGACAATCGCTGCCGGCGTACTGCAATTTGATGTAGTCCTTCTCCACGCCGTCCACCGGCAG
>CAZTHY010000102.1:0-1333 GCA_964613205.1 uncultured Oscillospiraceae bacterium | reverse complement strand
CCGTCCAGCGCCAGCGCCGCGGGGATGTTCCGCCGCTGCAACAATTCCTGCATATTGCGGCAGCGCACCTCGCCGCCGCACAGCACCAGCACGCCGTATCCGACGGTCTGATAGTGTTCAATGTCCGCTGCGGCGGTGTCCAGACTGCCGCCGTAGCCGGAGAGCTGCTTGGCGGGGATGTCCAGCAGCACCTTCGGCGCCAGCAAAAACCGGCTGGTGGGGAGGCTTTCCAACTGACACACGGGGAACCGGCCAAGGGCGGACTCCACCTCTCCCTCCGTCAGCGTCAGCTCACCGAATGCTCCCGCCATGATGCCGCCTTCCACGGCACCGGCCACGTCCTGCCGCGTCTGCCACAGGTAGGCGCGCAGCGCTTCCTGCACCCGCCCCGACTCGCTGACGCACACCAGACAGTCATCTGGCAGGTAGTCAAAGGCGCTGGCCTTATCGGGGTAGACAGCGGCCATGTACCGGTCGCCGCCCGCCGGAGTAACGCCCTGACGCAGCAGCTCCGCGTCACCGGTAAGCCGCTGGCGCAGGGCGGCGCTGTCCTTTTTCAGATGCCTGGCCGCGTCCTCCAACCGCGCTGCCGTCTCGCCGCCGGAGGTCTCCGTCCGGTAGGGCAGCAGCTCGGCGGCGGGCAGCACCGTCAGCGTCCGGCGGTTCCGGACGCGGCGCTGGGTGGTGATGTCAAAATCCCCCATGCTGTCCAGCTCGTCGTCGAAGAACTCACACCGCACGCCCTGTTCGCCGTCGGTGGGGAACACGTCCAGTATGCCGCCCCGCAGGGCGAACTGTCCCGCGCCCTCCACCTGATGGCAGCGGACGTAACCGGCGGCGGTAAGGCGATCGGCCAGCGACGTCACATCGTACTGGCCGCCTACCTCCAGCGTGAAAGCGGCGCTCTCCAGCACGTTCTTTGGGATGCAGCGCTGGGTCATGGCGTCCACGGCGGCCACCACCACGGCGCAGCCCTCCGCCATGCGGTGCAGCGCCGCAAGGCGCTTATTCTCCCGCTGGCGGCTGTAAGCGGCGGGGCGTAACTGCCACTCACGACCCGTCAGCACCACCGGCTGTACGCCGGTCAGGACTTCCAGATCCGCCGCCTGCCGCTCCGCCTCTTTTTCATCGGCGCACAGCACCAGCAAGGGGCACCGTGTCTCCTGCCGCAGCGCCGCCGTCACCATGGCGCGGTGGACGGGAGACAGCCCCGTCACCAGCGCGCAGCGCTCCCGCCCCGTCAACGCGGCGGTCAGCTCCCCGATTTGAGGCAGTGCGGTCAATTGCCGCAGCAGTCCGGTCATGGTCTCCCCTCCTGTCGAAAAACGTCGAA
>CAZTHY010000101.1:1189-4733 GCA_964613205.1 uncultured Oscillospiraceae bacterium | reverse complement strand
CCACTTCCTTCTCCACCTTGCAGCCCATCTCCTCGGCGATGATGGCGGCGGTGTCGAAGTCGATGATCTGGCTGAGGGAGGCCATGATGCCGTTCTTCATCAGGCACTTGACCACCTCTGCGCCGGTTTTCTTCATCCGGCTGGCCAGCTCGCCCACGGAGATCTCATCGGGGATCTGCACCGTGACCGGCGTCTTTTTGATGACCTCCAGCCGCAGCTTACGGAGACGGTCGGCCTCCTCCTGCTTGCGCTTGTTGCTGGCAAAGTTATTGTCGCGGCGCTGCTTGTTGTTGCGGAACTTCTCCTTGCCCTGCGGTGCCTGCTGGTCGCGCTTGCCGCGGGAGCGAGCGTCGGCCATGTCCTGCAGCTTCTCGTCGTACTTGGCCAGATTCACGTTGGTGGCCTTGCGGGTGTCCACCACCTGCTTCTGCGGTACGCGGGACATAGGCTGCTGGGGCTTGGGCTGCTCCTGTCGGGGCTGCTCCGCCTTGACCTGCTGCTGGGGTTTGCTGGTATTGTTATTATTGCTGCCCTGCTGGGGTCTGTCGCCCTGCTGGGGCTTGTGGGGCTGGGACGGCTGGGGGGCGGGCTTCTTCTCCGCTGCCTTGGCACCCTCCGCGAAGATCACCGCGATGTTGGACACCGGATGATGCTGCGTCAGATACTCAAAGATAAGGCTCAGCTCCCGATCCTCCAGCACCTGCATATGGTTTTTGGGCGTTTCCGCGTACTTGGTCAGAATTTCCGTGATCTCTTTGGTGGACACACCGAAATCCTTCGCCACCTCATGCACTCTGTATTTGTTACCGATCGTCGCCAAACAAAGCCACCTCCATCTTAGTGATCGCGCCGCCGGGGCGGTGCGCCGTGTTTCCTGTCTCCCTGCTTGCTGCCCTTGCCTTTCTTCACAGGCAGGGCGTTTTCATACCGCCCCTGACGCGCGTCCTGCTTGCCGTGACGCGCCGGCTTCGGGCGGCCTTCCCCGCGGGGAGGACGCTGCCCATAGGGGCGGTCAGGCCGCCGCTGTGCCGAACGGGGAGGGATGCCCGTTTCGGCGGGGTGATGTGCCGGACGTTCCGGCGGTTCTTCCGGCGGGGGCGGCGGTGCGTCATGGACGCGGCGCTTGCCCTGCCGCAGATTTTTCTCGTGCCGCAGTTTTTCCTCTTTCCGCTCCCGTGCGCGCCGCGCTTTCACGGCCAGCGCTTCGGCGGCGGGTGCATAGTGGAGCGGGTCGTCACCTGCCAGCTTCGCCACCAGCGACTGGGCAAAGCCGATGTCGGTGACGGCGCACATGGCGCAGCTGGTGCGGCCTAAGGCACGGCCTAACTCGTCCTTGTCCGCCGGAATGGTGAGACACAGACAGCTGCCCGCTCTTGCAAAGGACGCTGCCCGCCGCACCGACGAAGGGGCAGCATCACGGGCGGTGAAGATGACGCGGGCGTGCTTGCTGCGGGCGGCGGCGCCTACCGGCTCCTCGCCCACGGCCACGCTGCCGGAACGCAGCGCCAAACCTAATGTGGATAAAAGATGTTCTCTCACAGCGCACCCATCTGCCCTTCCAGCGCGTCGTAGACCTCCGCCGGTATGGCGGTGTCGAAGGCACGCTCCAGCGCGCGGCTTTTCCGCGCTTTTTTCAAACACTCTGCATCGGGGCAGACGTAAGCGCCCCGACCGGACTTCTTGCCGGTGCTGTCCAGCAGTATCTCGCCCTCCGGCGTTTTGACGATACGCAGCAGCGACCGCTTTTCCTTCATCTCACGGCAGCCCACACACTGCCGCTGCGGTATTTTCTTCGGCTTCTGCATGAGCGCCGCTCCTTTCTCTTACTTGCTGCCGGTGCCGCTGACGGACTTGATGTCGATCTTATAGCCGGTGAGACGGGCGGCCAGACGGGCGTTCTGCCCCTCCTTGCCGATGGCCAGACTCAACTGATCGTCAGGCACGGTGACGCGGCAGATCTTGCCCTCGTCGGCCAGCTGCACGCTGACCACCTCCGCCGGTGCCAGCGCCGCGGCGATGAACTGGGCGGGGTCTTCGCTGTACTTGATGATGTCGATCTTCTCGCCACGCAGTTCGTCCACGATGGCGTTGACGCGCTGGCCGCGCTGACCGACGCAGGCACCGATGGGATCCACGTTCTCGTCGGCGGAGTACACCGCCATCTTGGTGCGGTTGCCGGCTTCACGGGCGATGGAGCGGATTTCCACCGTGCCGTCGAAGATTTCCGGCACTTCCAGCTCAAAGAGCCGCTTCACCAAGCCGGGGTGGGTGCGGGAGATCAGCACCTGAGGGCCGCGGGTGCTGCGGCGGACTTCCACCAGATAGACCTTCACCAGCTGGCCTTCCTTCAGCTCCTCGCCGGGCACCTGCTCGTTGGCGGAGAGGATGGCGTCGGTGGCCTCGGTGCCGGTGCCGATACGCAGGGTGATGCTGCCGTTGCGGGGGTCGATACGGCTGACGGTGCCGGTGAGAATTTCATGCTGCTTGCTGCCCCACTCGTCGTAGATCATGCCGTGTTCGGCCTCGCGCAGACCCTGAATGATGACCTGCTTGCCGTTGCCGGCGGCGATACGACCAAACTCCACCGACTCCACGGGGAAGTTCACCATGCCGCCCAGCTCGTGCTTGGCGGAGATGGCGCGGGCGTCCTCGAGGGAGATCTGAGAGGCGGGATTCTCCACTTCCTCCACCACTTCCTTCTGGACGAACATCTTCAAATCCTTCTTTTCCTCGTCCACGTCCACCACCACGAACTCCACGCCCTCGTGGTCGCGCTTATAGGCGGTGGTCAGCGCCTGAATGATCTTGCTCATCATGAAGCTCTGGGGGATGCCCCGCTCCTTTTCCAGCATGGCCAACGCCGCGAAGATTTCATCACATTTCATGTCGTTGTCTCCTTATATAATCATACGAAATCCGTCAGAATTCCACTCTCAGGCGCACCAGCGCCGTTTCGCTCTTTTCAAACCGCACCGTTTCGCCGCCCATGTCCAGCACCACCGTGCCGTCCTCGTAGCCCGCCAGCGTACCGGCGAACTCCTTGCGGCCATCGCGGGGCTGGTACGTCTTTACCAGCACGGGGCTGCCCATGAACTGCTGAAAATCGGCGGGGCGCTTCAGCTGCCGCTCCAGTCCGGCGGAGCCTACTTCAAACACATAGCTGCTCTCGATGGGGTCGGCCTCGTCCAAAAGATCGCTGACCTGCCGGCTGATGGCCTCGCAGTCCAGTATGTCCACGCCGCCGTCCTTGTCCAGATACAGCCGCAGGTACCACTGTCCCGCCTCGCGGACGTACTCCACGTCCCAAATGCGGCAGCCCTGTGCCTGTACCGCCGGTTCCGCCAGCGCCCATACTACTTCCGTTACCTTCTTCATGTGTCCCTCCTGCGTGAACGGCCAATTTGACACGTCAAATTTGACCATGAAAAAGAGCGGACGTTTCTGTCCACTCCCAGTCAATACCTTACTTACACCGTAAGTGTACCACAAAAGAGCGGCGGACGCAAGTGTTTTTCCACAAAAAATACCGTCGAAGGGAGAGAAA
>CAZTHY010000101.1:0-1089 GCA_964613205.1 uncultured Oscillospiraceae bacterium | reverse complement strand
AGCCCAAAAATCCCAGCAGACCCAGTATGCCGAAGGACGTGTACAGCAGGCACATCAGCACCAGCAGAATGGTGATGATGGAGTACAGGCCGCCGCTTTTCTTGGTGTGCTTGTACTTGCGGACGTAGAACAGCGTACCGCAGGTGACACCCAGCAGCAGGGACGACAGGTGGGTGAGGATGGCGCTGTCCTCGTAGACAGTCATGCGGAGGATCAGCGTGATGATCACCGCCGCAAACTCACCGATAAGGACGGCGTTGAGCCACATGGGCAGCTTGACGCGCTCCTGCTTGCCCGCCTTCTCCGCCAGCTTGCCCGCCATGTACGCACCGGCACCGGCGGGGTTATAGCCGCTGTAGTTGGAGTTTTTCTTCTTGGCGTGGTTGTTCTTGTTGGGGTTGCCCCTGGCCTTGCGGATGGCTTCCTCCTGATTGGCGTACTGGTTGACGTTCATTTTATAGTTGTTCTTGGCCATAGTTACACTCCTTCGAGATAATCTTTCAGCATGGCCAGCGCCTGCATGGCGGTCTGGCAGCGGATGGTCGTCCGATCGCCGTTGAAGCGATACTGCCGGACGGGGGTGGCGTTTTTACTGGCAAGGCCGATGTACACCAGTCCCACCGGATTGCCCCGATCGTCACCGTCGGGGCCGGCCAGTCCGGTGACGGACAGGGCAAGATCGCTGCCGGTGGCCGACCGCACGCCCTCCGCCATGGCACGGGCTACCTGCTCCGAAACGGCGCCGAACTTGGCCAGCATCGGTCTCGGCACCCCCAGCAGATCGGCCTTCACATCGTTGGTGTAGCTGACCACGCCGCCCAGAAAGACGGCGGATGCGCCGGAAATATCGGTCAGCTCCTTGGCGATAAGGCCGCCGGTGCAGCTCTCCGCCGTGGACAGTGTCAAGCCGTCCTCTCTGCACAGCTCCAGCACTTCTTTCGCAAGGTACATATCACACCTCCTGTTTGATGCGGATCATCTCGCGGTTTTCCATGGCGCGGCGGCAAAGCCCCTCCACGTCCAACGCCGCTTCGTACTCCCGCACCTCCTCGATGTTGGGCTTCGTCTTGGGATGGCGGGGGGTGAACA
>CAZTHY010000100.1:0-4759 GCA_964613205.1 uncultured Oscillospiraceae bacterium | reverse complement strand
CCGTCAGCGCCGCCGTCTGCCGTCCCAATCGCTTCACATTCATACGTTGCACCTCGCTTTTGGGGTAGTATGAACATCAGGCGCAAAAATATGCACATTTCAAATTTTGCTATGCTTTTGCATAGCAAAAACCTCCCCTTGCGAAAGGGGAGGCTCTATCCTCTGTATTTACACAAACAGCACCTGCACCATGACCATGTAGGCCACCGTACCGGCGAGGATGCTCAGCAGCGTATTGCGCCGCCACAGGTGGAGCGCCGCCGTGATGGCCACGGCGATCAGCTCAGGGAGACCGTGGCCGGCGGAGAGGAAGTCGATATTCCGGAGGCTGTACACCACCAGCAGCGCCATCATGGCCGGCGGCAGCAGCTTGCCCAAGTCCTCGATGACGCGGGGCAGCTTCTTGTCGCCGGAGAACAGCAGGAAGGGGAGGAAGCGGGTGATCTGAGTGGCCAGCGCCACCGCCGCCACGATACCCAGTGACTCTATCGTATTCAGGCGCATAGCTTTTTCCTCCCCAGCAAGAGTACCGCCAGCGTTAAGATCATGGCGGGAATGACCATATTATCGGCACCGAAGGCCGCCAAGCCCGCCACGGAACACACCAGTCCGATAGCGCCGCCGGCGCGGTTCTCCTTTTTCAGCACCTGCTCCATGAACAGCACCACAAAGAGGGCGGTGAGGGCGAAGTCGATACCGGTGGTGTCGAAGGTGATGAAGCTGCCGGCGAGACCGCCCAGCATGGAGGCCAGCACCCAGTAGCACCAGGTCATGAAGTGGAGGGCGAAGTAGAAGTGGGACGGCTCCACGTCCTCCGGCGGCTCCACGGAGGTGGCCAGCGAAAACTGCTCGTCCGCCAGCGTGTAGATGAGGAAATACTTCACCTTCCCCAGTCCGCGGTACTTAGGCAGCACCGACAGGGAGAAAAACAGGTGGCGGGCGTTGACCATCAGACTCAGCAGAAACGCCTGTAAGGGGTCGAACACGGTGGTCAGCAGCGTGATGGCCACATACTGCATGCTGCCGCAGAAGGCGAAGCCGCTGATGAACCCCGCCCAGAGGAAATTGTACCCCTTGGCGGCCATCAGCACGCCGTAGGCCACTCCCACCGCCAGATAGCCGGTGAGGATGGGGATGGTATGGGGAAAGGCGGCACGGACGACCGCGCCGAAGGAGCCCTTTTTGGTCATGGTGTCACTTCCAGTCAAATCGGCAAAAATGATGGAAGTATTATAACCGATGACGCTTTCACTTGCAATAGTGAAAAAGACAGAATATAATAGAAATCAATAATAACGGTGTTCACAAAGGAGCATAACGATATGGATACAACACGCAGCTTCGGCTACATCTGTCCCCAGTGCGGCAAGGCCAATTTTCACAGCCGCACCGTCTTTTCCCTGCAAGCCGCTGCCGCCCGCTTAGAGTGCGCCGAGTGCGGCAAAGAGGCGCTGGAGGTGCAGACCGACGGCTCCAAATTCCGGCTGTGGGTGCCCTGCGGCGTATGCGGCGGTCACCATCAGGCGGAGTGCAGCGGCGACGCACTGCTGACAGGCCGCGGCATCGGCCTCTCCTGCCCCGAAAAGCAGGAGCTGTGCTGCTACATCGGGCAGGAGAGCGACGTGCGCCGCGCCATGGAGGGCCTGGCGCTGCGGGTGGAGAAGGAAAAGGGCAGCGAGGGCGAGACTTTCACCGACAATGTCATCATGTACGAAGTCCTGTCGGAGCTGAAGGACATCGCCGCCCGAGGCGGTATCGCCTGCTCCTGCGGCAGCCGGAAATACACCATTCAAGTACGGCGGGGCGCGGTAGACCTGATCTGCGGCGACTGCGGCGGGCGGCTGCGTCTCCCCGCCGCCACCGACGAGGATTTGGACGACCTGTGCTGCCGGTACACGCTGACCATCAAGGGGAAGTGACATGACCGGATTTCTCGTCTGCTTTGCGGTGTTCCTGACGGCGGTCATCGGCTGCATCGTGCTGGACTGGTCGCTGCTCATCGCCGTATGGCTGGGTATCGCCGTCTTTTTCCTGCTGGGGTACAAACAGGGTCTCCCCTGCCGCACCATGGCCGCCGACGCATGGACACAGGGGCGAAAGATGTGCGCCCTGATCGTCATCTACGCCCTCATCGGCACCGTCACCGCCCTGTGGCGCGGCTCCGGCACCATCGCCTTTTTCATCTACTACGGCTTGCAGCTCATCCGGCCTGAGCTGTTCCTGCTCATCACCTTTCTGCTGACGTCGGTGGTGTCCTATGCGCTGGGCACGTCCTTCGGCGTCATCGGCACGGTGGGTGTCATCCTGATGGCGCTGGCGCGCTCCGGTGGTGTCAGCGAGGTCATCACCGCCGGTACCATCGTGGCCGGTGCCTATTTCGGCGACCGCTGCTCCCCCGCCTCCTCCAGCGCCGCGCTGGTGGCGGCGGCCACGGGGACGAAGCTCTACGACAACCTGAAGAATATGCACCGCACCGGCTGGCTGCCCTATCTGATCACACTGGCCGTCTACGGTGTGCTGTCCGTCACCCACCCCCTCGCCGCGCTGGACGACTCGGTGCTGGCGGAGCTGACGGCGCAGTTTGACCTGTCCCTATGGACGGCGCTGCCCGCCCTGCTGATCCTCGTGCTGCCGCTGGCGAAAGTCCCCATCCGCTGGGCTATGGCTGCCAGTGCCCTGTCGGCGCTGCTGGTGGCGGTGCTGGTGCAGGGTATGCCCCTGACCACCGCCCTGCGGGACGCGGTGCTGGGCTACGTTCCGGCGGAGGGTGCCCTCTTTGACGTACTGTCCGGCGGCGGCGTGGTGTCCATGGTCAGCGCCACGCTGCTGGCCATCAGTACCAGTCTCTATGCCGGTTTGCTGGGCGGCATGGGCGCACTGGACGGCGCACGCCACTGGGCAGGTACCCTCGCCCGCAAGTGGGGACGGTTCCCCGCCTGTACGGCGGTATGCGTGGCCAGCGGCATGGTGTTCTGCAACCAGTCCACCGCCCCCATGGTGGCCGAGCAGCTTTTGGGCGACGTGTACCAAAAAGAGGGCAACGGCCAAAGCGAACTGGCGCTGGACATTGAAAACTCCGGCATCGTCTTGGCGCCCCTCATCCCCTGGAACATCTCCGTGTCCATCCCGCTGGCCATGCTGGACGCCTCCCCTGCCGCCCTGCCCTTTGCGGTGCTGCTGTACGTCCTGCCGCTGACCTACGGCCTGACGAAGAAACATTTCTACCACACCCCCGAAAGGAGCGTGTCACCATGATACGACTGCTGGCCAAATGGCTCATCCCCCAGGGCACCGCCGAAAGCGCTCTCCGCAGCGCCTACGGCACCCTCTGCGGCGCGGTAGGTATCGCGCTGAACATCCTGCTGTTCGCCGGTAAGCTGCTGGCAGGCACGCTGTCCGGCTCCATCGCCGTGACGGCGGACGCCTTCAACAACCTGTCCGACGCCGGTTCCTCCCTCATCACCCTGCTGGGCTTCCGTCTGGCGGGGCGCAAGCCCGACCCCTCCCATCCCTTCGGCCACGGACGGCTGGAATATATCTCCGGCCTGATTGTGGCGGGACTTATCCTGCTGATGGGCGTGGAGCTGGCCAAAACGTCGTTGGACAAGATCCTCCACCCCGAGGCCGTCACCTTCTCGGCGCTGGCACTGGTGATTCTGGCGGTGTCGGTGTGCATGAAGCTGTATATGTGGTACTACAACCGCTCCATCGGCAAGAAGATCCACTCCGCCGCCATGGAAGCCACCGCCATGGACTGCCTCTCCGACGCCTGCTCCACGCTGGCGGTGCTGGCCTCCATGCTGGTGAGCCACTGGTTCTCGCTGGAGATCGACGGCTATGTGGGTATGCTGGTGGCGCTGTTCATCCTGTTCTCCGCCTACAAGGCGGCGCAGGAGACACTGTCCCCCCTGCTGGGTCGCCCGCCGGAGCCGGAATTCGTGGCGGACATCCGCCGCATCGTCTCCGCCCACGAGGAAGTGGTGGGTGTCCACGATCTGGTGGTACACGACTACGGCCCAGGCCGGTGTATGATCTCCCTCCACGCCGAAGTCCCCGCCCACGGCGACATTTTGGAGCTTCATGACGTCATCGACAACATCGAGCGGGAGCTGTGCGACACGCTCCACTGTCAGGCCGTCATCCACATGGATCCCGTCGTCACCGACGACACCGAGATCGCAGAGCTGCGGCTGAAAGTGGCAGCTCTGGCCAAACAGGTGGAGGAACGCATGACCATCCACGATTTCCGCATGGTGCGGGGCAGCACCCACACCAACCTGATCTTCGACGCGGTGCTGCCGCTGGACAGCGCCAAAACGCCAGCACAGGCGGAGTCGGAGCTGAAAGCGCTGGTGCGGCAGCTGGACAGCCGCTACTACGCCGTCATCACCGTGGAACACAGCTACGTCGATTAAAAAACGCGCCCCTTTCGGGGCGCATCAGTGGACGTATTTCTCAATTTTACTCCCAGTCCTTCCAGACCTCAGGCCGGTAGCCCACCGTGGCCTGCTTGCCGTTGCGGACGATAGGCGCGGCGAACAGCTCGGGGTACTCCAGCAGCTTTTCCTCCGCCGCCTGCGGCGTGATATAGGCCATGTACAGCTCCTCGTAGGCGCGGCAATCCTTGTCCACCAGCGCGTCAAAGCTGCCTACGGCGCTTTTGATGGAGCGGTACTCCCCCGCCGACACGCCCTTCGTCACCAAGTCGATATACTGGTACTTGATGCGGCGCTCCTTGAACCACCGCTCCGCCTTCTTC
>CAZTHY010000099.1:0-4804 GCA_964613205.1 uncultured Oscillospiraceae bacterium | reverse complement strand
ATCACCTTTTCACCGATCATGTCGGTGCTGACCTCACGCTCCAGGGAGTTTTGCAGCTCCTGCTCGATCTCCATGGCCATGCGCTCCATGTCCGCCACGGGCACGGGGCGCTTTTCGCAGGAGCGCTGGATGCCCCGCAGCACCTTGTTCCGATCGAAGCTCTGGCGGGAGCCGTCCTTCTTGATGACCACCATGGGGAGACTTTCCACCGTCTCATAGGTGGTGAAGCGCTTCTCGCAGGAAAGACATTCACGGCGGCGGCGGATGCTGCTGCTCTCGTCAGCGGGGCGGGAGTCCACCACCTTGCTCTCTTTGTAACCGCAATAGGGACATCTCATCTCTCTATACCCTCCTGATCTATGGCCAAGGCCATATAGTCGTGGGTATTATAGCACACTTCCACAAGATATGGTAGAGGGTTTCGCAAATTTTCTCGTTTTTTCGTCTCCGCCGTATAAAACAGCCTGCGCACACCGGTGTATGCACAGGCTGTTTTTCTTCTGTTGCGGCGTGATGTTTCACACCAGATGGCTGCCTGTCAGCCCGAAGCTGACGGCAATGGCGGCGTCCACCTTCTCCATCACCGCGCCGTCCACACGACCCATCCGCTCCCGCAGCCGCTTTTTGTCCAGCGTTCTGATCTGTTCCAGCAGGATGACGGAATCCCGCGGCAGTCCGCTGCCCTGCGCGGCCAGTGCGATATGGGTGGGCAGCTTGGCCTTGCCCAACTGAGAGGTGATGGCGGCGGCGATGACCGTAGGGCTGTGGCGGTTGCCGGTGTCGTTCTGCACGATGAGCACCGGCCGCACACCGCCCTGTTCGCTGCCCACCACGGGGCTGAGATCGGCGTAATAGATGTCGCCGCGTCTGACGCTTGTATCCACTTCGTTCACACTCCGAGGCAAGAAGTACCGGCGGGGCAAGCCCCATCGATCACTTCCATTGTCCCACGCAGCCCCGAAATTTATACCCTGACGGCGAGAAATTCCGCAGCTCCGTCGCTCCATTCTATGTGACCGGTGCATGGGCGGTGTCAGAACCGCAGCAGCAGCTCCCGCTCCACCTCCTGCCCGCCGCGCAGATAGACGCGGGGCACGCGGCGGCTGACGGCGCAGGTCAGCTCGTAGGGGATGGTTCCCGCCAGCGCTGCCAGATCGCCTACCGGATGGCGTTTGCCGAACACCTCCAGCTCGTCACCCACCTGCACGTTGGGCAGGTCGGTCAGGTCGGCCATGGCCATATCCATGCAGATACGTCCCCGCTGGGGCGCGTCGCCGCCGTCAGCGGCAAAGCTGCACCGGTCGGAGAGACACCGCGGGAATCCGTCGGCGTAGCCGTAGGGCACTACGCCCATGCGGGTGGGACGGGTGGTGGTAAAGCGGCGGCCATAGCTGATGTCGGTGCCGGCACCGTAGGTCTTGATGGTGCTGACGGTGGTTTTCAGCGTCATGACCGGCTGCAAGCCCAGCTTCTGCGCCAGCGTGCCGCAGCCGTACAGCAGCAGTCCCGGGCGCACCATATCCATATAGCTTTCGGGGTACAGCGCCACGCCGCCGGAGTTGGCGCAGTGGTGGAGCGCAAACCGCCGTCCCCGCTTTTCCTCCACCGCACCGATGACACGGCGGAACAGGTCGAGCTGATGGTGGGTGTAGGCAGCGCTGTCCGCGTCCTCCTCGTCCGCCACGGCAAAGTGGGTGAAAATGCCCTCCGCCCGCAGTGCAGGCAGCGCGCAGTCCTGGCAGATGGAGGCGGTGCCGGTTTCAAAATGCTCCCCCTCCACCAGATAGCCCAGCCGCGACATACCGGTGTCCACCTTGATGTGGATGGTCAGCTCGCCGCCGTGACGGACGGCCTCCTCGCTGTACTCCACCGCCTTGGCGTGGCACGTCACCGCCTGGGTGATGTGGAGGTCGATGAGCTTGCCCACCTGCTCTCTCGGCGTGTGTCCCAGGATCAGGATGGGCATGGTGATACCGCCGTGGCGCAGCTCCGCCGCCTCGTCGATGCTGGACACCGCCAGATAGTCGGCACCCAGCGTCTGCAACTCCCGCGCTACCTGCACGGCACCGTGGCCGTAGGCATCCGCCTTCACCACGCCTAAAAACCGGACGTTTTCCCCGATCCGCTGCCGCAGGGCGCGGTAGTTATAGCCCAGCGCGTCCAGATCGATCTCCGCCCATGTTCTTCTCAATGTGGATTCCATTTCTATTCCTCCGGTTCCGTGGTACAGGTGAAGGACAGCATTTTCACCGTCAGCACCACCTGTTCTCTCTGTGTAAATTCCGCGTAACGCGGTATCAGTGTCTCCCCGTCCAGCCAGACGGCGCAGGAGACGCGGTCGCCGTCCTTCCCCGTGGTGTCCAGCGTCAGGCGGAGACAGTCGGTGTCCTCCCACGTCTCGCGGCACTCCTCCGTGCGGTAGCCCTCCGCCAGCGACGCCATCAGATAGGGCAGACAGTTGGCGGGGCAGACATCGGCGGACAGTCCCGCCGGCAGCAGCACATCGCCGCTGCGCACCGCCATCTCACCGCCTGCCAGCACCGCCGTCAGTCCCGCCAGCTCCTCCGGCGAGGTGACGGTGGTGACGGACTGGCCGTCGGGGTCGTAGTCGCACGTCAGCGTGTAAACGCGGTCGCCGGTGCTGACGCGGCTCACCACCTCCGCCTCCATGGACGCGGTGGTGACGGCGCGGTACTGCTCCTGCACGTCCACTGCCCGCTCTCCGCCGCAGCCGCACAGCAGCGCACCGCACAGCAAACACAGCAAGGTCTTTTTCACATCGTTCCCTCCCATTGTATCATAGGGAAGGCTCTCCGTCTATTCCACCGTATGTACGTCTCTATTCTACTTCTTTCAGGGCGTAGGGCAGCATCTCGATGAGATCGCGGGGTGTCATGCCCCGACGGCCCTTCTCCGCCGCCGCCATGTCCCCTGCCCGACCGTGGAGCCACACGGCGGCGCAGCAGGCCGCAAACGGCTCCATGCCCTGCGCCAGCAGCGAGGTGACAAGGCCGGTAAGCACGTCGCCGCTGCCGCCCTTGGCCATGCCGTCATTGCCGGTGGTGTTCTCCGCCAGTTCACCGGTGGGGGACGCCACCACCGTCCGGTGTCCCTTCCGGATGAGGTACACACCATGGGTCACGGCGAACCACGCCGCTTCCTCCGCCCGTGGAGCGGTCATATCGGCACCCAGCCGCGCCAGCTCCCCTTCGTGTGGTGTCAGCACGGTGGTAAGGCTGCGGCGGCGGGACAGTGTATCTATATGTCCGGACAGCCCGTTTATGCCATCGGCATCCAGCACCAGCGGCACCGGCAGCGTCAGCAATCGGCGTGTCAGCTCGTCGGTCTCCGCGCCACGTCCCATGCCGCAGCCGATGGCCGCCGCGTCACAGCCCTCTGCACGGCGGCGTATCTCCCCTTCGGCGGCAAGGCACAGCCGCCCCTCCTTTTCCGGCAGGGGGTGGGGCATGGCGGAGTCGCACTTCACCGCCGCCACCGGCCACACCGTCTCCGGTACGCCCAAAAACACCAGTCCGCAGCCGCCCCGCACGGCGCCGTCGGCGCACAGCACCGGCGCACCGGTATATCCCACGCTGCCGCCCAGCAGGTAGACCTTGCCGAAGGTACCCTTGTGGCCGTTTTCGTCCCGATGGGGCAGGACGCTTTTTACATAGTCGCCGTCAATATACCGCATGACGCCCCTCCTCTACCCTGTTTTTGTATAGTATAGCACATTTGTCAACGGCAAATGGTGTCATTTTCGGCTGACGGAATGAAAAAAGTGCTTGCAAGTTTCGTTTTGTTGTGGTATAAGTAAGGACAAGTTCAACATTACAAGGCTATGAACAGGAAAATCTGCATTCTGCACATCCAGCAGAGAGAGTCGGCCACCGGCTGCAAGCCGACTTGGGAAGTGCCGCAGTGTTCGCCTGGGAGCTGCCGCGAGGAAATGCGCGGACGGGTCGTCCTCCGTTAACGGGAAATGAGTGCGTGGCCGCTGGCCGCGAATGTGGGTGGTACCACGGAAGTATCGTCTTTCGTCCCTCTTTGGGGGCGGAGGGCGTTTTTTATTCCCCTCCGTCTCCTGCGAAACGTTGAAAACTCTGATTAGGAGGATATTGTACACCATGAAAGAGAAACTGGAAAAGCTGCTTGCCGAGGGCAAGGCGCAGATCGAGGCCGTCCGCAGTGAAACGGAATTGCAGGACATCAAGGCGGCGCTGCTGGGCAAGCAGGGCTCTCTGACGGAACTGATGAAGGAGCTGCCCAAGCTGGACGTGTCGCTGCGCCCCGAAATGGGCAAGGCCGTCAATCAGGTGAAGGGTCAGCTCTCCGCCCTGCTGGACGAGCGGCGCAATGAGCTGAAAATGAAGGCGTCCGAGGTGGATCCCGACTTCGACATCTCCGTCCCGGGCACGCTGCCCCTCAGCGGCGGTCTCCACCCCATCACCCAGATGTGCTACGATCTGAACGACGCCTTCCGCTCCATGGGCTTTGAGATCTACGAGGAGGACGACATCACCAGCGAGCTGTACGGCTTCGACAACCTGAACTTCCCGCCGGATCACCCCGCCCGCGAGAGCATGGACACCTACTGGCTGGCGGGACACGACTCCGGCCAGTGCTGGGACAAGCTGTGCCTGCGTCCCCACCTCACCGGCGGCTCCGTGCGGTATCTCCAGACCCACAAGCCCCCCTACCGCTTCATCTACCCCGGCAAGGTCTACCGCAATGAGACCACCGACGCCCGGCACGAGCGGGCCTTCTTCCAGTACGAGGCTCTCATCGTGGATAAGGACTTCAC
>CAZTHY010000098.1:0-4890 GCA_964613205.1 uncultured Oscillospiraceae bacterium | reverse complement strand
GTCATCAACAACAACGCCGCCGTTCACCGTCAGCGTTGCGCCATCGCACAAGATCAGATGCACGTCGCCGTAGGCGGTCACTGTGCCGTTGATGGTTACGTCTGTGTTCACAACGTAATACGTTGTAGTATTCTCCGCACCCCAAGTGGTGGTGGTGGTGTCCGCGACCACCGTGTACTCACTCGCGTTCTTGGTCGCATCCACCAGTTCGCTGCCGTTCCAATCCTTATAGGAAACACTCCCGCCGGTGGCGGGTGCGCCCTCGGCGTAGGCGGGCAGGGTCAGGCCTACCGCCATCACCAGCGCCAACAATAGTGACACAATGCGTTTTTTCATATAACTCCTCCTTCTTCAGTGGCTGTTTGCTTGCACGCGGCGGCCTGTGGCCGCCGCCAAGGGGGTACCCCCTTGCAGTCCGCTATTTTAATGTTGCCCCCTATTATAACCGCCGATACGGCAAATTGCAAGTACAAAACGACATTATAACGCGGGTCTTTACGCTTCTTTGGCTATCGTGCAGAATGGCAAAAAAAGCCAGTGCGTCACCGCACCGGCTTTTTCGTCTCTGCAAAATGTGGTTATTTGCCCTGCTTTGCCGCTTCCCTCACCGGATGGCGGCGATGAAGCAGGCGGGGTCTTTTTGGAGCTGGGACTTCGCCCAGTGGAGCATTTCGTATACGTCCACCGCGCCGGTGACGATGCCGCTGCCCCAGTCGTCGGCGGTATGGCGGCGGAGGAAGTCATCGGGCTGGCTGGTGCGGACGTAATAGGGATGCGCCACGGCGCTTTGCAGTGCCATGGGGCGGGCGGTGTCGGTGTAGAAGCCGACCTTGCCGCCCATGACGGTCAGGCAGTCCTGCACCACGTTGGAGGCGGTGGGGAACCGCCCCGCTCCCTGCCCGAAGAAGGTCTGACGGCCTACCTTTTCGGCGGTGTAGCCGATGAGGTTATAGTTGGCGGGGACGGCGGCCTCCGGCTCGCCGTTGGCCACCAGCGTCGGCTCCACGAAGGCGCACACGCCCTCCTCGCTCCGCTGTGCCGTGGCCAGCAGCTTGCACACGAAGCCGTGGCTCTTGAAGGTGGCAATGTCCGCCGCCGTGACGGTGCGGATGCCAAAGGTGGGGATGGCCGTCTCGTCCACCACCGCGTCAAAGGCGATATTGGCGGAGATGCACAGCTTGCGGCGGATGTCGTCGCCGTCGATGTCAGCGGAAGGGTCGGCCTCGGCGTAGCCCAGCGCCTGCGCCTCCTGCAAGATGGCGGGGAAATCCACCGGCGCCGTGTGCATGGCGTCCATGATGAAGTTGGTGGTGCCGTTCATGATGCCGCCCACCTCCGTCACGGTATCGAGACGGCGGCAGCGCTCCAGATTCACCAGCCAGGGGATGCCGCCGCCCACTGCGGCGGTGCAGCGCAGCGCCACGTTCTTCTCCGCCGCCAGCGTCGTCAGCTCGCGGTAATAGGCGGCGATCAGCGCCTTGTTGGCGGTGACCACGTTCTTGCCCCGCTCCATGGCGGCGGTGACGTACTCATACGCGGGATGAAGCCCGCCCATCACCTCCACCACCGTGTCGATGGTGTCATCGTTCAGAATGTCGTCGATACTGGCGGTCTCCACCGCCTCCGGCAGCTCCGGATGGTGACGGCGCACCAGCACACGGCGGACGGTGATGTCCTCCCGCGCCGCCGCCATCTCCCACACGCCGCCGCCTACTACGCCAAAGCCCAGCAAACCGATATACATAAGGAAAGCCCTCCTTGTTGCAAATTCTACCTCTATTGTGGCAGAACAGGCCGGTGATGTCAAGAAAAAACTCCCCGCTGCGGCAGGGAGTTGGCATTATGCTTCCGGCAGCGTCAGCTCCACAGGCATGACGCACTGGCAGATGATGTCGATGACGGTGTCCGTGTCGTCGGCGCACTTGTGGCGCAGCCATTCGGCGATAACGCCGCTGATACCGTTGAGGTAGAACTGCATCCGGTAGACGCGGGTGTGGACAGGCACGCCGAACCGCTCCAAAATGGGGTCGAAGATGGTCTGAAAGAGCTGGCGGTACGCCTCATCAGCGGCGAACAACTGGGGCTTTTCCAGCGCCGCCTGATAGAGTGTCCGGTGGCGGCGCACGAAGTCCAGATAGGGGCGGAGGTACTCCGGTGTCAGCAGCAGAAGTTCCTCCTTGGGGCAGTGGCGGATGCGCCCCGCGATGTCCTCCCTTCCGGTGAACTGGCGGCGGAACAGCGTGTGCATATACTCAACGCTCTCCGACAGCAGATCGTCGATGGTCTCGTAGTGGAGGTAGAAGGTGGAGCGGTTCACCTCCGCCTTCTCGCAGATCTCCTTGACGGTGATATAGGGCAGGTCTTTCTTCTCCAGCAGCGACAGCAGCGCTTCGTCCATCCGCATGGCGGTGTTGAAATACTTACTCTCCGATTTCGTCAATGCCCTTCACCTCCTTGTTCTCTTTGGTGCGGTGCAGCAGATAGACGGCCAGCAGCAGTACGCCGCACCACACCGCGCCGCCGGTAAGGCCGTTCATCATCCGGCGGTAGGACTCGCCCTGCTGCGAAAACCGGTCGATGAGCGCCGCCTGCAAGCACAGCATCGTCATCATAGCCGCCGCCAGGTCCAGCGCACTGGCTGCCAGCGGAAGAAACGTCCCCTGTCTGCGGCGCTTCACCAGCCGGACGATGGCGGCGGTCATGGCGTAAAAGGCGTACAGCGCCGAAAGGTAGATCATATACCCGGGGTAGTCGTTCCTGCTGCCGGTATATACCATCAGCACCGCCATGCCGCCCATGGGGATGTTCATCACCAGCAGCCGCCAGCCCGTTCGGCGGCAGCAACGCCGCCCATCGTCACCGCCGGTGCAGGCGGCGATGAGATGCGCCCGTGACAGGCTCAGCGCCAGATAGTACAGCGCCACCGACACCGACCACGCCGTAATATAGCGGATGCTGACGGCCACCTGTACCAGCATATACAGCACGTTGGCCGCCATGCCCCGCCACAGGCTGACGCGGATCTGCTCCATCGTGTCCCGCCGGACAGGTGGTTTTTTGCGTCCCACCGGTCTCACTCGCCGGTGATCTCTTTGGCCAGCTCCATGATCTCAAAGGCGTACTTCTGCTTGCCCTTGGCCAGCAGCTTTTTGTAGAGGGGGTAGTTGACGGCCACGCCGGCGATACCCGCCACGCCTACCACGATGCCCAGCACGAACATGGCCGTGGTGCCGCCGCCGATGACGTTCATGGAAAGGCACATCCCGACACCCAGCAGCAGCGCGGAAATGATGCCCACGGTGTAGGCGGTGACGGTGGCAGGCCGCTTGGCCTTGGCGTCCAGTTTCCGCAGCGCCACTACCTTGGAGGTGTCCTTGGGAGCGTATTCGTTGGCCAACTGCTGGGCATAGAGCTTATCGGTGTTCATTGTATGTTGTCTCCTTACGTTCGTTTGATTTGATGGTCTTAGTGTACCCCATCTCAAGCGCAAAGTGAACAACACGGATATGCGGCGGTGTTGATTTCAGCACCGGCTGTCAAAAAACAGCACCGGCGCGGCCAACGCCGCGCCGATAGGTGTCAGATGAGTTTTTCCAGCTCCGGCAGGGAGACGTAGCCGATGCTCTTGTTAACGATCTGGCCGTCCCGCACCACCAGCACCGTGGGGATGCTCTCCACATGGAAAGCGGCGGCCAGCGCCATGTTCTCGTCCACGTTCACCTTCGCCACCGAAATGTCGGGGTGGTTGGCCGCGAGCTCCTCCAGCACCGGCGACAGCATACGGCAGGGGCCGCACCAGGAGGCCCAAAAGTCCACCAGCACCGTGCCTTTTACCTCCAGCACGTCATGCTGAAAGCTCGTTTCATTGGTATGGATGATCGCCATGAGGGATACCTCCTTCGTTGATTTTTGTTTCTATCGGTAGTATACCCCAAATTTCCCGGGAAACATGTTGCATTTGCAACCGTTTACAGTTTTTTCTCCAAACACACCAGATGCACCCCGGGGATGCCGTTGAACACGCAGTCCACGATGCCCGGCTCCGTGTAGCCCAGCTTTTTGTAGAGGGCGCGGGCGGCGCTGTTGCGGGCGTTGGTGTCGATGCGGAGGACGGGTCTCCCCTGCTGCCGTGCCAGTTCCTCGTAGAACCGCACGAAGGCGGAGCCGCAGCCCCTGCCCTTACAGGCGGGGTCTACCACCAGCGTGTGGAGCACCAGCACCTGTTCCGGCGGCGCTTCGTACTGCCAATGGCAGTCGGCGTAGCACGGCACCTGCTCACCGTCGATCTTGGCGGAGGCCACGATGTGCCCCTCGTCCTCCATCACATAGAGGGTGCCCTTTTCCAGCGACGCCACGGCGGTGGCCTCTACCGGATAGACGTTCCGCAGCCAGCCGGTGGTGGTCTCGCCCCGCTCCTCGCAGTCGTGGATGGCTTCATAGATGGCGCTGATGGCGGGGATGTCCGCCGCCACGGCCTTTCGGATGGTCATACGCGTTACCTCACTTCGTCGTCAGCCACACCGCCAGCGCCACCTGCGCCGCCAGTATGGCCGGTACGCCCCACACGAAATACCAGTGCTTCGTCTTGTGGTGAAACACCCGCATTCCGGCGATGGCACCTACGCTGCCGCCCAGCAGCGGCAGCAGGAACAGCGTTTTTTCCTTCACCCGCCACGCACCCCGCTTGGCGCGGCGCTTATCCGCGCCGTAGACGAGAAACGTGGCCAGGTTGATCCCCACCAGCCAAACCGTCACCAGTCCCGCCGGTGTGGCGAGAAATGCCCCCATGTCAGTCCGCCAGACGGCTCAGCTCGCAGGCGGCGGCGGTGGCCAGTCGGGCGTTGTTGTACACCAGCTGGATGTTGGCGTCCAGACTGCTGCCGCCGGTGA
>CAZTHY010000097.1:0-4910 GCA_964613205.1 uncultured Oscillospiraceae bacterium | reverse complement strand
TGGCTGGAATTTCCCTTCCTGCCGGTGAAGATACAGCCGGCAGAGATCGTGAAAATGACGTTCATACTGGTGCTGGCCAAGCAGCTGACGTGGCTGAAGGAGAACCGCGATTTGCGCTCCCTGTCCTCCGTGGTCATGCTGTGCGCCCATTTCGGCGTGCTGTTCCTCATCTACTATAAAATATCCTCCGATATGGGCAGTGCGCTGGTGTTTTTGTTCATCTTCGCCTGTATGTGCTTTGCGGCGGGACTGGCGCTCAGGTGGTTCCTCATCGGCGGCGGCGCGGCGGCGCTGCTGTTCTACGCCATGTGGGACTTGAACCTGCTGAGCGGATATATGAAGCGGCGGTTTTTGGTGCTGTTCGACCACAGTCTCTATCCGCTGGATGAGGGCTGGCAGCAGACGCGAAGCCTGCTGACGCTGGGCGGCGGCAAGCTGCTGGGACAGGGCTTGTTTCAGGGTGTGCAGACCCAGAGCGAGCAGGCGTTCAGCCTGCCCAACCGCCACACCGACTTTATCTTCTCCGTCATCGGGGAGGAATTGGGTTTGGTGGGCTGCGTGGTGACGCTGGCGCTGCTGTCCGCCATTATTATAAGGTGCATCTATGTGGCGCGGCGGGCTAAGACACGGCTGGAGGGCTACGTCTGCATCGGCGTGGCCGGTGTTCTCATCTTTCAGGTCATCGTCAACGTGGGTATGTGCCTGTTCGTCATGCCGGTCATCGGACTGACGCTGCCCTTCATCAGCTACGGCGGCTCGTCCATCGTCATGACGTTTGCCATGATGGGCATGGTCTCCGGCATCCACGGCCGCGCCCAACCGGAGTGGTTGAGGTAGAAGAGAATACCGTAGGGAGGGGCGTTGCCCCTCTCTTTTTTGTTTTGGTTGTATTCCACCGGAAACTGTGCTATAATAGAACATCAACATGGGGGCGTAGGCTTTTTTGCCCCGAAAGCGAGGGACGACTATGAAGATCGTTGTACTGGCCGGTGGACTGTCCACGGAGCGCCATGTGGCGCTGACCAGCGGTGTCGGCGTGTGCCGTGCGCTGCGGGAGAGAGGTCATCAGGCCATTTTGGTGGATATGTTTTTAGGACTGGAAAGCTACACCGGCAAGCTGGAGGACATCTTCGACGCACCGGACGGTCTGTGCGGTGACAGCCGCGTGGAGACGGAGGCGCCGGACCTGGATGCGGTGCGCAGAAGCCGCATCGACCAAAGCCCCAGTCTGCTGGGCAAGGACGTACTGGCGGTGTGCCGCATGGCGGACGTGGTGTTTTTGGCGCTTCACGGCAGCTGCGGCGAGGATGGCCGCATTCAGGCTACCCTCGACCTGCTGGGCGTGCCCTACACCGGTTCCGGCTACCTGGGCAGCGGCATGGCCATGGATAAGGCCGTCACCAAGCGCATCATGGACACCGCCGGTGTCCGCACGGCACCGTGGAAGGACGTCCACTATACCGCCGATGACATTCCCCGTCTCGTGGAGGAGCTGGAAACGCCCTGCGCGGTGAAGATCGTCAACGGCGGCAGCTCCCTCGGTGTGGCGCTGCCCGACACGAAGGAAGAACTGGAGACCGCCCTCCGTGACCTGCTGCAATACGGCGATCATGTGGTGGTGGAGAAGAAGATCAAGGGTCGTGAAATTCAGATCGCCGTGCTGGGCGACGATTACCTCCCCGCCGTGGAGATCATCCCCAAGGGCGAGTATTTTGACTACTTCTGCAAGTATCAGAAGGGCGGCGCGGTGGAGCTGTGCCCCGCGCCCATCACCGACGAGGAGTGGCGGCAGGTGGGCGAGCAGGCGCTGCGGCTCCATCGGGCGCTGGGACTGGCGGTATACTCCCGTACCGACTTCATACTGGACGAGGACGGCGTGGCGTGGTGCCTTGAGATCAACACGTTGCCGGGCATGACACCCACCAGCCTCGTTCCTCAGGAGGCGGCGCAGGTGGGACTGAGCTACGGTGCGCTGTGCGAGAAGATCGTCACTCTTTCGCTGGAAGCGAGAAAGGCGGAGCGGGTATGACACCCTGTACGGTTCGGGAACTGGCCGCCGCCGTAGGCGGCACGATATTACAGGATAACGGCGCGGTGGTGACGGAGGTCACCACCGACAGCCGCCGTGTGCCGGAAAACGCCCTCTTTATCCCGCTGGTAGGGGAGAGGTTCGACGGCCACGACTATATCGACGGTGCGCTGGCGCAGGGCGCGGCGGGCTGTCTGACGGCGAAAATGCCGGAAACGCTGGTGACGGGGAAGTGCTACATCAAGGTAGACGACACGCGGCTGGCGCTGAAAGCACTGGCCTCGTGGTACCGCCGCCGGTTTGACATCCCCGTGGTGCAGGTCACCGGTTCCGCCGGCAAGACCACCACCAAGGAGATGATCGCCCATGTGCTGGCGCGGAAGCTCTCCACGCTGAAAACACAGGCCAACTTCAATAACGACATCGGCACGCCCCTGACGCTGCTGGGACTGGCACCGCACCACGAAGCGGCGGTCATCGAGACCGGCATGAACCACTTCGGGGAAATCCGCTATTTAGGCGAGATGGTGGAGCCGCAGATCGCCGTCATCACCAACGTGGGCGATGCCCACATCGAGAATTTAGGCGGCACACGGCAGGGCGTGTTTCAGGCCAAGTGCGAGATATTTGAACATTTGGCGGAGGGCGGACTGGCCGTTCTCAACGGTGACGATGCGCTGCTGAACGCCGTCACGCTGCCTCAGACCGTCGTTCGCTGCGGCAGGAGCGGCCACTGCGAAGCCCTCGTCACCGACGTGGAGGACAGGGGCATCGAGGGCGTTGGCTGCACCGTGACGTATCGGGGTGAGATGTACCGGCTGGAGACCGACTCCCCAGGGCGGTATATGATCTACCCCATGGCCATGGCTGCCGTCATCGGCCAGCATTTGGGGCTCAGCGCCGAGGACATCCGGCAGGGCGTGAAGGACTACGCGCCGGTAGGCTCCCGTATGCGCCTTTCACGTTGCCGCGGCGAGAGGCTCATCATCGACGACTGCTACAACGCCAACCCGCAGGCCATGGCGGAGGCGCTGACCATGCTGTCCACCAGCCGATACAGCCGCCGCATCGCGGTGGTAGGCGACATGGGCGAATTAGGCGAGCTGACGGAGAAAGCCCACCGCGACACCGGCGTTTTGACGAAGGAACTGGGCTTGACCGCCGTGGTAGCTATCGGTGTAAAGATGAAAGCCTTAACAGACGGAAACGGCGCTGCCCTGTGGTTTCCCGACGTAGAATCAGCCATGGACACGGTAAAAGAGCTGTTTACGCCCCACACGGCCATGCTGGTAAAGGCGTCCCACGCCATGCAATTTGAACACATCGTAGAGGAATTGGAAAAGCTGTAAATGGTAGATATTCGCGTGTCGGGACTGGTGAAGTCCTTCGATCTGGAAAAGAGAATACTGGACGGACTCACCTTTCAGGTGGACAGCGGCGAACGTGTCGGTCTGCTGGGCAAAAACGGCGCCGGTAAGACCACACTGTTCCGGATGCTCACCGGTGAGCTGGAACCGGACGAGGGCGAGGTACAGATCGGTGCCGGCCGCCGCGTGGGGCTGATCTCCCAGATTCCGGTGTATCCGGCGGGCTACACTGTGGAGGACGTGCTGCGTTCCGCCTTTGACCGGATGTTCCGGCTGAAGGACGAGATGGACGCCATCTCTCTCCGCATGGAGCAGGGGGACAGCGACGAGAGTCTTCTGCGGCGGTACGGTGAGCTGAACGCCCGCTTTGAGGGTTTGGGCGGCTGGGACACGGAGACCGCCGTCAACAAGGTGGCCAACGGATTGACCATTTCCCGGGAAATGCGGCAGCAGGACTTCGACAGTCTCTCCGGCGGCGAAAAGACCCGTGTGAACTTAGGCCGCCTGATCCTGGAGGACACCGACATTCTGCTGCTGGATGAGCCCACCAACCATTTGGATCTGCGGGCAACGGAGTGGCTGGAGGACTACCTGCGGAAATTCCGCGGCACGGTGGTCACCATCAGCCACGACCGGTACTTTCTCGACCGCACCGTCACCCGTGTCATCGAGATACAGGACGGAAAAGCGGAGTTTTACAGCGGGAATTACAGCTTTTACGCCATTGAAAAAGAACGCCGCTATCAGGAGCGGATGAAGCAATATCTGAAAGAACAGGCCAAGATCAAGCAGCTTGAAAAGGCGGCGGAGCAGATGCACCTGTGGGCGTTCATGGGCAACGACGCCCTCCACAAGCGGGCATTCTCCATGGAAAAGCGCATCGAGCGGATGCGCACCACCGAAAAGCCCACCAAGGCGCGAAAGCTGGAAGCCCGCTTCCAGAGCCGCGAGTTCAAGGGCGACGAGGTATTGCAGATCAAGGGGCTGGAAAAAGCCTTCGGCGAGAAAAAGCTGTTCTCCGACGTGTACCTTCGCTGCGAGGGCGGCGAGCGTATCGCCTTGCTGGGCGAGAACGGCACCGGCAAGACGACGCTTCTGAACATCCTCACCGGACAGGAGCGGCCTGACGGCGGCAGCGTAAGAATGGGGCCGTCTGTAAAGGCGGCTTACCTGCCACAGGTGATCTGGTTCGAGCATCCGGAACGCACCATTTTGGACACCATGCTCTATGAGCTGGACATCACGCCTCAGTCCGCCCGCAACCGGTTGGCGGCCTACCAGTTCACCGGCGAGGACGTGTTCAAGCAGGTGTCGGTGCTGTCCGGCGGCGAGTTGAGCCGCCTGCGGCTGTGTATGCTGATGGACGAGAGCATCAACCTGCTGATTCTGGACGAGCCCACCAACCACCTGGACATCGACTCCCGCGAGTGGCTGGAGGAGGCGGTGGAGGCCTTCGACGGCACGCTGCTGTTCGTCAGCCACGACCGGTACTTTATCAACCGCTTCGCCACCCG
>CAZTHY010000096.1:0-4954 GCA_964613205.1 uncultured Oscillospiraceae bacterium | reverse complement strand
AGGCCGACATCATGGAGGAAGTGGCCCGTATGTACGGCTACGAGAACTTCGAGGCCGAGCCCATCACCACCACCTTCGAGGGTGCCATCAACCAGCTGGATAAGGATCTGGAGCGGCGCATCAAGGAGTATCTGGCCATCCGCTGCGGGATGCAGGAGGTCTTTAACTATCCGTGGATGGACGAGCAGTTCGTGGATGCCGTGCTGCAAAGCACCAAGGGCGTGCTGTCCCTCTCCACGCCGCCGTCTCCGGCGGAGAAGTACGTCCGCTCCTCCCTGCTGCCCAATCTGTGCAAGGACGTGGTGAAAAACGAGCGGTACTACGACGATTTCGCCATCTTCGAAACGGCGCAGGTGTTCCGCGATGAGAACTACACCTCCCCCTACGATGAGCGGGAAAAGCTGCCCTCTCAGCGCAAGCACGTGGCCGGTGCCTTTGCCGCCGCCGGCAAGGACGTGACGGGTCTGTTCCGCCGCGCCAAGGGCGTTATCGAGATGATGCCCCGCTACACCCACATGGAGGCGCTGACCTTCAAGCAGGTGGAAAAGCCGGTGTGGGCAGACAACGTGGTGTGGCTGAACATCTACCTGGGCGATGAGCGGGTAGGCGATCTGGCGCTGCTGGCCAAGAAGGTCTCCATGGCCTGCGGTATCAAGAACCTGAACGTCATGCTGTTCTGGCTGGATCAGGACTCCCTCCAGCCCCTCAAGTCCCGCACCAACACCTTCACCCATATGCCGGAGTACCCCATGACCGACTACGACATCTCCGTGCTGCTGGACGGCGAGGTGCAGTGGAAGGACGTGTTGCAGACCATCGGCGGTGTGAAGAGCGACCTGCTCCACGGGGCTTCCTTCGTGGACGAGTATCGCGGCAAGCAGGTGCCGGAGGGCAAGAAGTCCATGACGGTACGGCTGACCATCGGCTCGAGAGAAAAGACGCTGACCTCCACGGAGATCGAGGAAGCCGCCGCCGGTGTGCTGAAAAAGCTGGTGAAGCGGTTCGGCGCAGAGCTGCGCGGCCGCTAAGAAACGGCTTTTCCCCGATTTTCTTCCCATGAAACGGCGTTTCCCTCTTTACAGCAGGGAAAAAATGGCGTATACTTGAGGTAGTATGAGAAAGGCGGTGTGTCACATGGACGAGTTCACCCGAAAGTTCAATGCAGCGGAAGACAGGGACAAGCAGGTTCACTATGTCCTGACCACCGTGTATGAATCGCTGAAAGAGAAGGGCTACGACCCCATCAATCAGATCGTGGGCTACATTCTCTCCGAGGATCCCACCTACATCACCAACCACAACTCCGCCCGCTCCCTCATCTGCAAGATCGATCGGGACGAACTGTTGCAGGTGCTGGTGAAGAGCTACCTTGAGCTGTAATGACCGCTTAATAAAAGACCGCTATGCCGCAAGGCATGGCGGTCTTTTTTGCCTTTCGCCATTTTCCCGCCCCCTCCGCGTTGACAGTCCTCCCTAAATGTGTTACAATTCGGTTACAAAACAAACTGGGAGGTAATTGACTATGGCCGATACGAAAAAGTCCGAAGGGCTTGTCTATAAGAACCACCCCCTGCGTCGGGTGGATAATTTCATCTACTACGGCAGCATGGCGGATAAGTATATCGTGATGCTGCAAATCCTCGACACGGTGAAGGAGCAGGACATGGACGTGGCCAAGCGGGTGTCCGTTCAGCTCCAGCTCACCGATCCCGACCTGCGCTCCCGCGACCGCGTGGTGAAGAAGTCGGAGAAGGACAGCCTGTACGCCGCCATGGACGTGGGCTGCATCTGGCTGGAACGGGCGCTGGCCGGTAAGCTGTAATGAAGCGTACCGTCTGTGCCCTGTTGGCCGCCCTCACCGGTGTCAGCGCCATGACCGGCGTGACGGTGCTGTCCGGCCATGTGGACGGTGCCGCCGTGGATGTGGCGCACGCCATTCCCGTTACGGTGGCCTCGCCGCTGACGGTGGAGGGTGACGATTTCACCCCCTCGCCGGACGCCGCCCACCTGTCGGCACTGGTCAGCGCCGCCGCCTTCTCCGCCCAGCAGACGGCGGAGACACCGGAGGACGCCGCCGCCAACAACGCCGACCAGCCGGAGGCAAAAAAAGAGGACGAGTCCAGGAAGGACGAGCCGAAAGACGAAGAAACGAAAAAAGAGAAAGAAACCAAGAAGGAAGAACCCCCTGCGGAGGAGGAAACGCCGAAGCAGGAGGAGTCCGCTTCCCTCTCCGGTGTACAGGCACTGGGCATCATCAACGGCACCGCCGTCCGGATGCGCAGCGGCGCCGGTACCGGCAGCTCCATTCTGAAAACGCTGGACAAGCACACGGCGCTGGCCGTGCTGGGCAAGGACGGCAGCTGGTACAAGGTCAGCTATGACGGTCTCACCGGCTACGTCCACAGCGACTATGTGACGCGGCAGGAAAGCGCCAGCGGCCTTTCCTACACAGGCCGTGTGACGGCGGATGTACTGAACGTCCGCACTGCCGCCGGCAGCGGTAACGGCAGCGTCGGTTCCGTGAAAAACGGCGACTGCGTCACCGTCACCGGCATCGAGCGGGGCTGGTTCGCCATCACCGCCGGTACCCTCAGCGGCTACGTCTCCGGCGACTATCTCACCCTCTGCCCCGCCGCCAGCACCACGGTAGAGACTCCCGCCGGGACACCGGCGGACACTACCGTCACCGAAACGCCCGCCGAACCGCCGGCAGACACCACCACCGACACACCGGCGGCAGAGCCTGTCACCACGCCGGTCACCGGCACGGTGGACGGCAGCAGCGTGGCCGCCCTCGCCCAGCAGTATCTGGGCGTTCCCTACGTCTACGGCGGCTCCTCCCCCAGCGGGTTCGACTGCTCCGGCTTCACCATGTACATCTTCTCTCAGGTGGGCATCAAGCTGCCCCACGGCGCCACCAGCCAGCTCTCCTACGGCACGGCGGTGTCCCGCAGCGAGTTGCAGCCCGGCGATCTGGTGTTCTTTCAGGACTACGGCGCAGTGGCCTCTCACGCCGGTATCTACATCGGCGGCGACCAGTTCGTCCACGCCTCGTCGTCCTCCTACAACGGCCGCTGCGTGGTGATCTCCTCCCTGACGGAGACGTACTACGACAGTCACTATTACACCGCCAGACGGCACTAAACGACATACGAAAAACGCCTACAGCCAAGCTGTAGGCGTTTTTATTCGGCTTATTCGGCTTTTTCGCCGTCCTCTGCGGGGACTTCCTCCGCAGGGGGCGCATTTTTCACGTCCACATACAGCGTTCCCGCCGGATGGGGATGGAGCTTGATGTGGTAGAGGAGCATGAACGCCGCCACCAGTATCAGCGTGATGCTCAGCGCCTGACTGACGCGGATGGGCTGCCCCGCGATCGTCCAGTTAAAGAGATACAGGCTGTCCGTCCGCAGTCCCTCGATCCAGCACCGGCCGATGCCGTACCACAGGAGATAGAACCATGTGTTTTCGCCGTCAAACCGGCGGGCGCGGGAGACGATGAACACGATGAGCAGCAGTCCCACCACGTTCCACAGGCACTCGTACAGGAAGGTGGGATGTACCTCCACCACCGTACCGGCGGTGGTGGTCAGCGCCATGCGCCATGGCAGCGTGGTCTCGGTGCCGAAGGCTTCACGGTTCATGAAGTTGCCCCAGCGGCCTACCGCCTGTCCGATGAGCAAGCCCATGACGATAAGGTCGGTCAGTGCGCCCATTTTGAACCCGCGGCGGCGGCTCAGCACCCAGCAGGTGAGGAACGCCACGATGACGCCGCCGTAGATGGCCAAGCCGCCGTCCCAAATGGCCACCGCCCTGCCCCAGTTGAAGCTGCCGTCGCTGTTGCGGTACAGGTCGAGGTAGAAGATGACGTAATAGACCCTCGCCCCGATGATGGACAGCGGCACACCCCACAGGACACCGTCCATGAGATCGTCCTCGGTGATGCCGTACTTCGCCCGCTGCTTCATGCAGAACCACAGCGCCAGCAGCACGCCTAACGCGATGAGGATGCCGTACCAGTAAACGGCCTTGCCGCCGATGTGAAAGGCGGCGGAGGGCGCGGTAAACGCCGCGTCACCGAAAAGCCCCGGGAAAGAGATGGGGCTGTTTTCCATGATACGCATGGTCAGTCCTCCTTCGGTGTCACCACCGACAGCGCCATGTGGCTCTCCACCACGTTGTCACGGAGGAAGTCCAGCACGTCGGACACGGTGATGGTGTCGTAGACCTCGGGGAAGCGGTAGGGGTCGTACTGTTGGAAGCAGCCCTCCGCCATGGAGACGGCGATGGACTCGAAGGAGTTCAGCCCCTTCAGGGCGGCGCCGAAGTTGGCGTTGACGATACGGCGGTAGTAGTCCTCATCCACGCCGTTTTCCACCAGCCGCCTGGCCTCCTCCACGATGGCATTGGCCACGGCGGCGGGATCCTTGCTGTCGCCGCCGGCGTAGATATAGCTGGCACCGGGCAGCAGGTCAAAGGCCGCACCGAAGCTGCCGTTGATAAGACCCTGACTGTACAATCGGGAATAGAGCGGACTGGATTCGCCCATCAGCACGTCACAGGCCAGCTCACCGATGGCGGTGAAGCGGTGCTGCTCCTCGCCGCCGTGCTGGGGCGGGCACTTGAAGCCCACCAAAAACGTAGGCATGGCCACCTCCATGGCGGACGTGACGCTGTGGCTGGCCGCCGTCAGTTCTTCCTCCGCGCCGTAGTCGCGGCGGATGACCGGCTCGCTGCTCTCCGGCAGGATGCGCTCCGCCGCCTCGATGACCTTGTCGGCGTCCACGTCGCCCACCACCACAAGGCACATATTGGCAGGGGTGTAGAACGCCTTGTGGCAGTCGTACAGCGTCTGGGCGGTGATCTGCCGGATGCTCTCCACGCTGCCCGCCACCGGTGTACGGGCGGGGCTGGTGTGGTACAGCGCCTGCATGAGCTGCTTGTAGACCTGCCA
>CAZTHY010000095.1:0-4967 GCA_964613205.1 uncultured Oscillospiraceae bacterium | reverse complement strand
AACCAGGAGCTGAGGGCGCAGGCCAGGACGTACGCCCAGTGCCGTCTGTCAGGGCCGACCCTCGACCCGGTGGCCTCCGCTGCGCTGTACTCCGTGGGCCCCGAGTACTTCGCCGCCGTCCGCGAGGAGTACAAGCGCCGCCGCGACACCGTTATGCGCAAGCTGAAGGAGATCCCGGGCGTGGTGTGCGAGTGCCCCAAGGGTGCGTTCTACGTCATGGCCGCGCTGCCGGTGGACAACGCCGACACCTTCCAGAAGTGGCTGCTGGAGGAGTTTGACGACAACGGCGACACCGTTATGTTCGCCCCGGGTGAGCCTTTCTACGGCACCCCCGGCAAGGGCAGAAACGAGATCCGCATTGCCTACGTCCTCAAGCAGGAGGCGCTGGAGCGCGCCATGGATCTGCTGGCCAAGGGCATTGCCGCCTACAACGCCCGCTGAACCGAAACATAAAAAAGAAGCCCGCAAGGGCTTCTTTTTTTGCGGAAAAAGACCTCCGGATGGCCGGAGGTCTTTTTGTCATGCGTTTTTCATGATGATCTGGTCGATGACATCGGCGGCGTGCTCGCACAGGTCGCAGCAGCCCTCCATGCTGTCCAGAATGGCCTTGCCGCCCAGCAGCTCCCGCACATCGCGGGGCTGGGAGAACAGCCGGTGAACGCCCTCGTTGTAGGCGGTGTCCGCCTCCGTCTCGCTGCTGTTGACGTCTACCAAGAGGGTACGCAGCCGCGTGGGCTTCTTGAAGCTCTTCAGCTCGCCCACCGCCTCGTACAGCGACTGCACGCAGTCCCGCACGCAGCGGAACAGGGGCATAGCGCCGTCGGGCAGCGCCGCCACATGGTACATATAGCACTCCAGCAGAATGTCGTCCAGTGCGTCGGTGACATCGTCGATGAGCTGCACCAGATGGGTGATGTCCTCCTGCTCGATGGGGGTGATGAACTCGGAGGTCAGGCGGGTCATGATGTCGTGCTGCACCTCGTCGGCCTGATGCTCGATGGCGTGGAGCTGCTCCTGATGGGATGTCAGCGTTTCAGCGCTGTAAGAGGACAGGAACTCCTCCAAAAAATCTGCCGCCTTGACGCAGTAGGAAGCCTGCGTGGTCAGCAGTGCGAAATAATCGTTGCCCTTTGCCATAGTAATACGCGCTCCTTTCAAGAGAACAGAAGTAGGAATAGCTTCGCAAGGCCGAAGCCCAGCAGGCCGCACCCGGGGAAGGTACACACCCACGTCAGCACCAGTTCGGTGACGATGCTCCAGTTGACGTCCTTGACGCGCCGCGCCGCACCTACGCCCATAATGGCGGTGGTCTTGGTGTGGGTGGTGCTGACGGGGATACCCGTTAGGGACGACAGCAGCAGACACAGCGTAGCCGCTACGTCGGCGGAGAAGCCCTGATAGGGCTTGAGCCGCACCATGTCACGTCCCACCGACTTGATGATACGGGTGCCGCCGATGGACGTACCCAGGCCCATCACGGCGGAACACAGCACCATCAGCCAAATGGGTACCGTGAAGGTGGACATATCGCTCTGCCCGCTGGCGAAGGCCGCACCCAGCAGGAAGATGGCCATGAACTTCTGGCCGTCCTGCGCGCCGTGCATGAAGGCCATGGCCGCGCCGCCGGCGATCTGTGCGCCGGAGAAGAAGCCGCCGGCCTTCTGCCGGTTCTGGTTGCGGAAGATCAGCACCGTCAGCTTGGAGCAGAGGAAGCCCATGACGAAGCCCAGCACCGTGGAAAGGCCGATGCCATAGAGCACCTTCACCCACTCACCACCGTTGATGGCGGAAAAACCGTTGTGGATGGCCACCGCCGCGCCGGACACACCGGCGATGAGGGCGTGGCTCTCGCTGGTGGGGATGCCGAAGAACCATGCCACCGTGGCCCAGATGACGATAGCCGTCATAGCGGCGCACAGGGCGATGAGGGACAGGTGGGCATCGCCGCCGAAGTCGGCGATGTTGTAGATGGTCATGGCCACGGAGGCGTTGAGGGCGGTCATGACGAACACGCCCAGGAAGTTGCACACCGCCGCCATAAAGATGGCCTTTCCGGCGGAGATGGCGCGGGTCGCCACGCAGGTGGCGATGGCGTTGGGGGCATCCGTCCAGCCGTTGACCAGTATGACGCCCAGCGTCAGACAGGCGGCCACCAGCAGCATGGGGTTGTGGGCGGCTTGCGTGATAAATTCGACCATGCTCATGCGTATTGCTCCTTGTTTACTTGCTGCGTTCGGCGCGGCGCTGGAAGAACTTCACCAGCTCCACGATGGGGATGACCAGCACGGCCAGCACCAGTGCGATACCGTATTCCGCCCAGCTCACCGGCGTGAAGCCGAAGGCGTTGGCCACGACGGGGACTTCCAGCACGATGGTGGTCAGCGCCAGAGAACCGATCATGGCACCCCACAGCACCTTGTTGTGGGTGGGGAGGGAGAACACGCTCTTGCGCTGAGAGCGCATATTGAAGCTGTGGAAGATCTCGCACATACTCATGGTCAGGAAGGCCATGGTCATGCCGTCGTCGGACACGCCCTTGGGCATTTCGAAGTAGCCCACTTCCATACAGTGGCCGATGATATAGGACGCCAGCGTGATGACCGTCACCAGCACGCCCTGATAGATGATGTCGATACCGAGACCGCCGGCGAAGATGCCGTCCTTGCTGTCGCGGGGAGGACGGGTCATGGTGTCCGGCTCTTCCTTCTCAAGACCCAGCGCCAGTGCGGGGAAGCAGTCGGTGATGAGGTTGATGAACAGCAGGTGGACGGGATTCAGCAGCGTGAAGCCCAGCAGCGTGGCAAAGAACACGCCCAGCACCTCGCTCATGTTGCTGGCCAGCAGGAACTGGATGGCCTTGCGGATGTTGTCGTAGATGCGGCGTCCCTCGCCCACGGCGGAGACGATGGTGGCGAAGTTGTCGTCGGACAGCACCATGTCGGCCACGTTCTTCGTAACGTCGGTGCCGGTGATGCCCATGCCCACGCCGATGTCGGCGGACTTGATGGAGGGCGCGTCGTTGACGCCGTCGCCGGTCATGGCGGTGATGGCACCCTTGCGCCGCCAGGCGTTGACGATGCGCACCTTATGCTCCGGCTGCACGCGGGCGTAGACGCTGTACTGCTCCACGGCCTTGTCCAGCTCCTCGTCGCTGAGATCGTCCAGCGCACTGCCGGTGACGGCCTGAGAAGCGTCAGTGATGATGCCCAGCTCCTTGCCGATGGCCACGGCGGTGTCCTTGTGGTCGCCGGTGATCATGACGGGGCGGATACCGGCGGCGCGGCACTCGGCCACGGCGTCCTTCACCTCGGGGCGGACGGGGTCGATCATGCCGGTAAGACCGATGAAGCACAGGTCATGCTCCAGCGCGGCAGGCTCCTGACTCTCCGGCATGGCATCGTGGAGACGCTGGGCGGCGGCCAGCACGCGCAGTGCCTTGTCCGCCATGGCCTTGTTGGAGGCCAGGATCTCGGCGCGCTTTTCCTCCGTCATGGGGAGGATGGAACCATTTTCCAGATAGTGGGTGCAGCGGCGCAGGACTTCGTCCGGTGCGCCTTTGGTGTACTGCACGAAGCCGCTTTCCGCGCGGTGGATGGTGGACATCATCTTGCGGCCGGAATCGAAGGGCGCCTCGCCGCAGCGGGGGAGACGGCTCTCCAGGTCCTGCTTTTTCCAGCCGTTGACGGCGGCGAAGTTCACCAGTGCGGCCTCGGTAGGCTCGCCCACGGCACCCTCGTCCTCCAAAACGGCATCGCAGCACAGCGCCATGGCGGTGGCCAGCAGATCCGTATCGCCGGTGTGCTCCACCACGGTCATCTTGTTCTGTGTCAGCGTACCGGTCTTATCGGAGCAGATGACCTGGGTGCAGCCCAGCGTCTCCACAGCGGTAAGACGGCGGATAACGGCGTGGCGCTTGCTCATGTTGGTGACGCCGATACTCAGCACCACCGTCACCACGGTGGCCAGACCCTCGGGGATGGCGGCCACGGCCAGGGAGACGGCCACCATGAAGGTCTCCAGCACGGTGGTGAGGGAGAACTCACCGGCCACGATCAGGTCAAATATGAAGATGAACACGCAGATGCCCAGCACCAGCTTGCTCAGCGTCTTGCCCAGCTCGCTGAGCTTACGCTGTAAGGGCGTTTCCTCCTGCTCGGTCTGTGCCAGCACGTCGGCGATCTTGCCCATCTCGGTGTCCATACCGGTGGCGGTGACCACGGCCTTGCCGCGGCCGTATACCACGGTGCTGCCCATGTAGCACATATTCTTCCGGTCGCCCAGAGGGATGGAGTCGCCGGTGAGCATCTCCACCGCCTTGTTCACCGGCACCGATTCGCCGGTAAGGGCGGCTTCCTCGATCTTCATGGAGGCGCTTTCCAGCAGGCGGCCATCGGCGGGGACGGCATCGCCGGCTTCCAGCACCACCACGTCACCGGGGACGAGCTGGCTGCTTTCCACCACGATCTGATGGCCATTACGCAGCACCTTGCACTTGGCGGCGGTCATGGTTTGCAGCGCTTCAATGGCGGCCTCCGCCTTGCTCTCCTGCACCACGCCCAAAATAGCGTTCAGCAGCACCACGATGAGGATGATGAACACCTCGGTGAAGCTCTCGCCGCTGATGGCGTTGGTGACGGCGGACACCGCCGCCGCTGCCAGCAGGATCAGCAGCATAGGATCCTTCAGCTGTGCGAAAAACCGCTGCAAGAGGGAGGGCTTCTCCGCCTCACGCAGCTTGTTGAGGCCGTGCTTTTCAAGACGCTCTGCCGCCTGCTCCTCCGTCAAGCCGGAGGGACAGGTGCCCAGTGCGTCCAGCACTTCCTGCGGACTGTGGGTATACTCTCTGTCCATGGTTCTGATTCTCCTTTTTTATATTCTTATTTATTGTAAACGGTTCAGGGGAGGCTAAAACAAAAGACCCATGCACGGACGCAGTTACGTCAGTGCATGAGTCTCATTCTTTCAGG
>CAZTHY010000094.1:1651-5015 GCA_964613205.1 uncultured Oscillospiraceae bacterium | reverse complement strand
CCCACGAATCATGTCAGGCGGGGAACCGAGCAGCATTAAGAGGGATCATCCATGTGCCGCGAGGGTGCCGGCTCTGTGGCTGCGGGCGGAGGACTTTATTTCGTTGAAAAGGTGGTGACTCTATGGCCGTCTATCAGGCGCTGTACCGGAAATATCGACCGAAAACCTTCTCTCAGGTGGTGGGGCAGCGCCACATCACCGACACGCTCCAGCACCAGGTGGCTGACGGTCAGGTAGGTCACGCCTATCTCTTTACCGGCACCCGCGGCACCGGCAAGACCACCTGCGCCCGCATCCTCGCCAAGGCGGTGAACTGCGAGCAGCCGGTGGACGGCGCGCCCTGCAACCAGTGCGCCGCCTGCCGCGGCATCGACGACGGTTCCCTGCTGGATGTGACGGAGCTGGACGCCGCCTCCAACGGCAGCGTCAGCGATGCCCGCTCCCTGCGGGAGGAGGCCGTCTATCCCCCCTCTGTGCTGCGCCGGCGGGTGTACATCATCGACGAGGTACACATGCTGTCCAAGGACGCGTTCAACGCGCTGCTGAAGATCATGGAGGAGCCGCCGGAGCATTTATTGTTCATTCTGGCCACCACGGAGCTGCAAAAAGTGCCGGCCACCATCCTCTCCCGCTGCCAGCGATTCGCCTTCAAGCGGATTTTGCCCCACGACATGGAGCAGCAGCTTCTCCGTGTGGCGGAGGCGGAGAATATCCGCCTGACACCGGACGGCGCGGAGCTGCTGGCGCGGATGGCCAACGGCGCACTGCGCGATGCGCTGAGCTTGCTGGATCAGTGCCGCGCGGCAGCGGAGACCATCGACGGCGCGGCGGTGCTGCAAACGCTGGGACTGGCGGGCAGCACCCAAACGCTGCAATTGCAGCGTCTGCTGCTGGCGCGGCAGAGCGGTGACGCACTGGCGCTGCTGGACAAGCTGTACCGCGGCGGCAAGGACGTAGGTTCCCTGCTGGGCGAGCTCAGCGACCTGTGCCGCGACATGACCATCCTCAAGGCCGCACCGGAGGGCGGTGCCGCGCTGCTGTCCGGCCTGTACGACCGGAAAACGCTGGCCGATCTGACGGCGGACGTGCCGATGGCGCGGCTGCTGTACATGACGGAGACGCTTCAGCGCTGCGCCGCCGGACTGCCCAACAGCATCCGCCAGCGGACGGATGCGGAGCTGTGTCTCCTGCGGCTGTGTGACGAAAGTCTCAATGGCGACACCGCCGCCTTGTCGGGGCGTATCGCCGCCTTGGAGGACGCAGTGAAGCGGGGCGTTCCCGCCGCCGCAGCACCGGCGAAAGCGGCAACGCCGCCCAAGCCGTCGCCCCGTCCCGCTCCCCAGCGGGAGGAACGGCCGCCGCTGCCGGAGGAACCGCCTCTGCCGGAAGAGCCGCCTATGGACAACGAGCGTGCCAGGGTGTTCGACGTGCCCGATGCGCCTTCCCGCCCCGTGCGGCCAATACCGAGGGAAACACCGCCGGTACAGGACGCGCCCGCCGCACCTGTGGCTGCCGCTGCCGCCGACGGCCTGTGGGACAAGCTACTGGATCGGTACAAGGGGCGCTTGCCGGTGAATTTCCGCGTCATGCTGAACATGGCGCGGGGCGCACTGGTGGGAGACGTGCTGCAAATCACCTGCCGCGACGATTTCACGCTGCGCCAACTGGACTGCGCCACCGTGACCGCCGTGCTGGAGGAAGTCACCGCCAACGAGGTGGGACACCCTGTCCGGCTTCAGTTCCGCGTAGGCAAGCTGGACGAGACACGCCCCGCCGTGCCTGTCCGCACCGCGGCACCAAAGATGGTGCAGCCGGAACGGACACCCCCTCCCCCGCAGGAGACACCCGCGCCGGAAGCGCCGCCCCCTGTGGAGGACAGGCCGCCGTGGGAGGAACCACCGGCGCAGAGCCACGATAAATTAGATGAACTGCTGCAAAACGGACGGCAGTTGGATAATTTCCAAATCAGATAAAAAGGAGAAACGACAATGGCAAAGGGATACAGCGCCCGCAAGGGCTTTTCCGGCGGTGCCGGTATGATGCAGCAGCAGGCGCAGATGCAGCAGAAGCTGATGAAGATGCAGCAGGAGATGGCCAAGGCGCAGGAGGAAGTGGAAGCCAGCCAGTTTACCGCCTCCGTCGGCGGCGGCGCGGTGACGGCCACCGCCAGCGGCAAGAAGGAGCTGACAGCGCTGGTCATCAAGCCCGACGCGGTGGATCCGGAGGATGTGGAGATGCTGCAGGATCTGGTGATCTCCGCCGTCAACGAGGCGATGCGCCAGGCCGACGAGGCCATGAGTGATTCCATGAACGCCCTCACCGGCGGATTGAACATCCCCGGCCTGGGGCTGTAACAACTAAAGGGCGGGAAACCCCGCCCTTTTTGTTTTGATTCTCGGCTCCCTCTATCAGAGCGTGAAAAGAGAAGTAGAAACCTCTCGGCTCCCTCTGCGAGAGCGTGAAAAGAGAAGTACAGACCTCTCGGCTCCCTCTGTGAGGGAGCTGTCACGGCGCAGCCGTGACTGAGGGAGAGACCGCTCCGCAGAGGGTTGCGGTGTTCGGGACGTAGGGCGGGGTGAGGTGCAGTGGAGCGAAGCGGAACAAATGCCCTTGGGGTACACCCCGCCCTACGTCCATCGACGCGACCCTTTTGCTCATCGCTTTGCATACGCCTACCGCCCCCCTGCATCGGGCGGACAGAGTCGTCCGCCCCTACGAAACGGCTGGCGACTCCCCTGCAATAATCGCATAAAAAAGAGGGGCAGAGCCCCTCTTTTTTGATTTACTTCTTCGCATACGGTGTGTTTTTCAGCGGTAGGGAGAACTCTCTTTCACCTGTCAGGCGGTAATACGCGTCGGCGATGGCGGGGGCGGTGGGGATGGAGGTGATCTCGCCTATGCCGATGGCGCCGCCGGCCACGTTCAAGCCTGGCTTCTCCACCACGATGGCCTGAATTTCCGGCGGTATCTGATTGGCGCGGAACAGCCCCAGCATACCGTACTTGGCGGTGGGCTTGCAGTTCTCGTCGATGGGGTACTTCTCCGTCAGCGCGTAGCCCATGGACATGACCACGCCGCCCTCGATCTGCCCCTCGATGCTGAGGGGATTGACGGCCTTGCCCACGTCGTGGGCGGCCACCATCTTCTTCACGCGGCCGGTCTCTCTGTCCAGAATGCACATCTGCGTGGCGTAGCCGTAGGCCACATGGCTGACGGGGTTGGGCACGTCGGCGCCCAGCGGGTCGGTCTTGGCCAGATATTCGCCGTAGAACTCCTGCCCCTTCAGATCGTCCAGCGTCTTGCCGTCCAGCGCCTCGTTCAGCTTCTCGCAGGCGCGGCGGGTGGCCTCGCCGGTGACCAGCGT
>CAZTHY010000094.1:0-1641 GCA_964613205.1 uncultured Oscillospiraceae bacterium | reverse complement strand
CTGACGGCTGCCGGAGGTGTCGCCGGAGTCCGGTGCGATCCATGTATTGCTGCGCTCATAGACGATGTCGTCGCGGCGGAGGTGGGTGTTGGTGACCACCACCTGCACCAGCACGGTGCCCAAGCCCTGCCCGATACAGCTGGCGCCGGAGTAGATATGCACCTTGCCGTCGTCCTCCACGATGAGCTTGCAGCGACCCCAGTCGGGGATGCCCACGCCTACGCCGGCGTTCTTCATGGCACAGGCCAAGCCCACCGGATCGCCGTTCTTCACCGCCTCGTCGTAGGCGGGTTTGATGGCTTCCAGCGTCTCCACAAGGCCGGTGGAGTCGTCCACGATCTGACCGTTGGGCAGCACGCCGCCGGGGCGGATGGCGTTGCGGTAGCGGATTTCCCAGGGGCTGATGCCCGCCAGGTCTGCCATCTGATTCAGCAGCGTCTCGGTGCAGAAGCAGGTTTGGGTCACGCCGAAGCCGCGGAAGGCACCGGCGGGGGGATTGTTGGTGTAGTAGGCGCGCCCCTCGATCTCGAAGTTCTGATAGGCGTAGGGGCCGGCGGCGTGGGTACACGCCCGCTCCAGCACGGGGCCGCCCAGCGACGCAAACGCGCCGGTGTCGGACACCACGCTGGCCTTCACGCCCTGAATGATGCCGTTTTCGTCACAGCCCATGGTGAAGTCCATGTCGAAGGTGTGGCGCTTGGGGTGGACGAGGATGGACTCCTGACGGCTCAGCTTGAACTTCACCGGCTTCTTCGTCAGATAGCACAGCAGCGCGGCGTGGTGCTGGACGGACATATCCTCCTTGCCGCCGAAGCCGCCGCCTACCAGCATATTCTGCACAAGGCAGTGGTCGTAGTCTACGCCCAGCATACCGGCGCATTCGTGGAGGGTGGTGTGGGCGCTCTGGTCGGTGGTCAGCAGCTTCACGCCGCCGTTGTCCAGCGGCAGCGCCACGCAGCACTCCGGCTCCAAAAAGGCGTGTTCCGTCCAGGGCGTGGTGAAATGCTCCGTCAGGACGTATTTTGCGTTTTTGATGGCGGTCTCCGCATCGCCGCGGGAGACGTGCTTGTAGGCCTGTACGTTGTTCTCGTCCTCCTCGAACACCAGCGGCGCATCCGGCGCGGCGGCCTCGGTGGGATTATGGACGGCGGGCAGGACTTCGTACTCCACCTTCACCAGCTTTTTGGCGGCCTCCACCGTCTCCTGATCCACGGCGCAGATCAGCGCCACGCTGTCGCCCAAATAGTGGGTGATCTCGCCTACGCCGATAAGGGTGGGCTGGTCTTTTTTCAGATGTCCCACGTTGACCTTGCCGGGGATGTCCTTCTGCGTGGCCACGCAGACAACGCCCTCCAGCGCTTCCGCCTCGGAGGTGTCGATGCTGAGGACACGGGCGCGGGCGTACTGGCTGCGGACGGCGCCGCCGTAGCACATCCCGTCCACATAGACATCGTCGGGGTACTGGCCGTAGCCCTGCACCTTTTCCGCCACGTCCAGGCGGTGGACACGGCTGCCCATCTGCCAGTCGTCGTCGGTGGGCTGGGGCAGGTGGCCGTCGCGGAGGATTTTCGCCGCCAGCAGGATGCCGTCGATGATCTTCACATAGCCGGTGCAGCGGCAGATATTGTTGCGGATGGCGAA
>CAZTHY010000093.1:0-5043 GCA_964613205.1 uncultured Oscillospiraceae bacterium | reverse complement strand
CCGCCGTGGAGGTGGTGCTGGAGACGGGACAGGCCTCCGTGTCCATGCTCCAGCGGCGGCTGAAGCTGGGCTACTCCCGCGCCGCCCGCTTGGTGGATCAGATGGAGGAGCGGGGCTACGTCGGCGCCTTTGAAGGCTCCAAACCCCGCCAACTGCTCATCACAAGGGAGAAGTGGCAGGAGCTGCAAATGGCCAAGGGCGCGTCGCCCACGCCGGAGCGATCCGCCGACCCCTACGGCTCCATCAACGACGTGTTCGAAAGTCACGACGCACTGGAATAACGTGAAAAGAGGAACGCATACCGCGTTCCTCTTTTTTGCGGAACTTTTCGGCGGAGAAAACCGTCCAAAAAGGGGAACGGGGTAAATTTAAGATTTTTTCATATCTTTCCTGTTGCCATTTTGTAACTATTTATATATAATGGGATGTATAGTCGTTTACTACCACAATATGTTGCATTTTGCCGAACAGGAGCGTTGCTATGATTCGTTTGATAGATGCGGAAAAGACATACGAAAACGGAACACACGCCTTACAGGGCGTGTCCTTTACGGTGGAGGACGGGGAGTTCGTCTTTCTGGTGGGGCCTTCCGGCTCCGGCAAGTCCACCATTATCAAGCTGCTCACCGGTGAGGTGGTGCCCACCTCCGGCCGTGTGATGGTCAACGGCTTCTCCATGAGCCGTATCGCCGAGCGGCAGATACCCTTCATGCGCCGCACCATCGGCGTTATCTTTCAGGACTTCCGGCTCATCGAGCATAAGACGGTGTATGACAATCTGGCGCTGGCCATGCGGGCGGTGGGCGCACCGCCCAAGGCGCTGAAAAGCCGCATCCCCTATGTGCTGGAGCTGGTGGGACTGGCGGACAAGGAAAACCGCTATCCCGATGAGCTGTCCGGCGGCGAACAGCAGCGTGTGGCCATCGCCAGAGCGCTGGTGAACAACCCCAGCACCATCGTGGCCGACGAGCCCACCGGCAACCTTGACCCCAACCGTTCGCTGGAGATCATGACGCTGCTGGAGCGCATCAACGCGCTGGGCACCACCGTCATCGTCGTTACCCACGAGCGGGGACTGGTGAACCAGTTCAACAAGCGCATCATCCTCCTGAACGAGGGCAAGGTCATCGGCGACGGCATGGGCAGCTATGAGGTGTGAGTATGAAGCATAATTTCAGTTTTTTCGTCAAAGAGGGCGCGGGGAATATGTTCTCCCACGGCTTCATGTCCTTTGCCGCCGTGGGTATCACCGTGGCGTGTCTGCTGATCATGGGCACGTTCACGCTGGCGGCCTATAACGCCAACGAAAACCTGGCCGATTTGCAGCGGGAGAACGCCATCGTGGCCTTCGTGGACGAGTCGCTGGAGGACACCGAGGCGCAGGCGCTGCAAAGTAAGCTGACCGCCGTGGCCAACGTGGCCGACTGCACCTTCGTCTCCCGCGAGGAAGCGCGGGACAGCTATGTGGAGAAGTACGACGACGAGGACGTCTACGGCGACCTGCGCGCCGAGGTGTTCCGCCACCGGTTCGTCATCCACGTCACCGATCCCGACGGCATCATGGCCACGAAAACGGCGCTGGAAAGCGTCCCGGGCATCGCCAAGGTGCGGGCGGATGAGACGGTGGCCAACGGCTTCGTCACCGTGCGGAACGTGGCCGGTATCGTGTCCGCCGCCTTTATCGCCATTTTGCTGCTGGTGTCGGTGTTCATCATCTCCAACACCATCAAGCTGACCACCTTCGACCGCCGTGACGAGATCGCCATCATGAAGATGGTGGGCGCCACCAACGGTTTCATCCGCTGGCCGTTCGTGTTTGAAGGACTGCTGCTGGGTCTGTTCAGCGCCGTCATCGGCTTTGGCCTGCAATGGCTGCTGTATGCGGCGGTGGCCAGCGGCATCGACAATTCCGACACGCTGCAAATTCTGACGGTGGTGCCATTCCAGAACATCTGGCACTTCGTGGCGGCCATCTTCTTAGCCGCCGGTGTGCTGGTGGGCGTAGGCGGCAGTTTGACCGCCATTCGGAAGTTCCTGCGGGTCTGATGGAGATAGGAGCAAGCATGAAACATTTGAAACGGTACGTCTGCGCCGCGCTGGCGCTGGTGATGACGCTGTCCCTGCTGGGCGTGTCCGTCGTCACCCCCGCCTACGGCGAGAAAACGGAAGCGGAGCTGGAGGCCGAACGGCTGCGGGCGCAGCAGATGGCAGAGCTGGAGCAGCGCCAAAAGGAGCAGGAGGCCAAGCTGAAGGAGCTGGAAAAGCAGATCGCGGAGGCCAAGGCGAAGAAAGAGGACGTCATGGGCACCAAGTCGCTGCTGGATCAGCGCAACCAGCTATTGTGGGATCAGATCAACGACACCCAGACCCAGATCGACGAGGCGGCGGCGCAGATCATCGCCTATGAGGAGCTGGAAAAGGAGCAGTATGCGCTGTTCTGCCAGCAGGTGCGCAGTGAGGAAGAGCGGGGCAGTCTCAGCTACCTGTCCGTCCTGTTCAAGGCCACCAGCATCGGCGATCTGCTGAGCCGTGTGGAGTTCGTCAACGAGGTGGCGGAGTACAACAAGTCCCTCATCGCCGCCCTCCGTGAGACGCGGCAGAACATCGCCGACGAAAAGACCGCCATGGAGGAGCAGGAAAAGCTGCTGGGTGAGCAGCAGAGCGAATTGCAGGTCAAGCTGGACGAGACCACGGCGCTGATGGAGGAATACGCCGCCGATCAGAAGGCGCTGGAGGAGATCTACGCCGCGGAGGAAAAGGCCGGTGAGGCCATCGCCGCGGAGATCGACCGGCTGATCGCCGAGTCGGAGGTGGTACCCAGCAACGAGGGCTACATCTGGCCGGTGAACACCAGTAAGAAGATCAGCTCGCCCATCGGCAGCCGTGTCGCCCCCGGCGGCTTCGGCAGCACCAACCACAAGGGCGTGGACATCTGCAACGTGGGCTTCACCAGCAACGTGTTCGCCGTCAAGAGCGGCAAGGTGATCCTGGCCAGCAAGGCGCTGCAGGGCAGCTACTACGGCGGCAGCGGCTACGGCAACTATGTGGTCATCGACCACGGCGGCGGTGTCACCACGCTGTACGCCCACTTGAGCTACGTCAAGGTGTCGGAGGGTGAAATGGTGTCTCAGGGCACGGTGCTGGGCGTTACCGGCTCCACCGGCGCGTCTACCGGCCCCCACCTCCACTACGAGGTGCGTATCAACGGCGTCTATCAGAACCCGCTGGATTACCTGTCCGGCTACATCAAGGCATGGTAAGAAAAAGTGCATAGTGTGCGCCCCGCGTCATACACTGACGCGGGGCGTTTTTTTGCGGGGAGGTGCATCCATGCTGGTTTACATAACGCAAGGATCAAAAACGGCGCTCTTTCGGGAGAGCTGCCACGGATTGCCCCTGCTCCACCTGACGGTAGGGCAGGGCAGGTGGGCGGAATGGCAGGCGGGGCGGTGTCTGAAAAAGCTGCACCGCCAGCACATCCGGCGGGGCATATTTGAGGAAGAACTGGCACCGCTGGCGGCGAAGTACCACATCAGGCCGGTGGAGGTGCTGCCGCTGCGGCTGGCGGTGGCGGAGCAGCTTTTATCGCTGCTGTGGGGCGGCGAGGGGGACACGGCGCTGCTCCGGTGCGGCTTGGGCGGCGAGGACGCGGCGCACCGGTGTGTCGGCGCACTGACGCGCTTGGCGCGGTACGTCCGGCTGGACAGGGACGACCCCGCCGGTTTGCGGCAGGTGTTGATGCGACGCTGGGGCGTGGCGGAGGGCGGCGGGGAACCGTCGCTGACGGTGTGTACCGGCGCCATAGACGGTGACATCACCGGCACCGCCCTCTACCTGACACCGGACTGTCACCGCCGTCAGACCGTCCTCTACCGCTGGAAAAAAGCGGAAGAAAGCGTATCGGAGCCGCTGCTGGCGGCGCTTTATGGGGCGGGAAAAGCGAAAGCAGAGGAAATTCGTGTGGTTTCCGTCTATCCTTGCTTGACAGCCGGAGGGAAAACCACTATAATGTCAAGATGAAACATCATGTTTTTCCACTGGAAAACCAACGATAGAAAGGGATGTACGGCATGGTTAAAGAATTCAAAATGAGTCAGGCCCGTTACGACGAGCTGAAACAGGAGCTGGATTACAGCAAGACCACCCGCGCCGACGAGATCGCGGAGCTCATCAAGGAGGCGCGCGGCTTCGGCGACCTCAGCGAGAACAGCGAGTATGACGAGGCGAAAAACGAGCAGGGTAAGCTGTACTCCCGCATCGCAGAGCTGGAGAACATCCTGCTCCACGCCGTCATCGTGGACGAGTCCGAGATGGATTCCGACAAGATCTCCATCGGCTGCATCGTCACCGTCACCAATATGGACACGCGAAAGCAATTGCCCGCCTGTAAGATCGTCGGCTCTCAGGAAGCCGACGTGATGAGCCGCGCATACAGCGAGGACTCACCCTTTGGTCGGGCGCTGATGGGCCGCAAGGCGGGCGATGAAGTGACGGTGGAAGCACCTCAGGGTGTCATCCACTACCGTATTGACACCATAGAACGATAAAAGCACCGGTCAGTGACCGGCACTGAGATAAGGAGACCAGTCATGGCAGATCAGAATACCAACGTGAACAACAACGCCGCCCCCCAGCAGGACATGAACGAGCTGCTGCGCATCCGCCGCGATAAGCTGAAGGCGCTGCAGGACGAGGGGCGCGATCCCTTTACCATTACCCGTTTCGACGTGACCCACCACACCCAGGACATCAAGGACAACTTCGATGCGCTGGAGGGTACTACCGTGTACGTCGGCGGCCGTATGATGAGCAAGCGCGGCATGGGCAAGGTGTCCTTCTGCGATTTGCAGGACAAGACCGGCCGCATTCAGATTTACGCCCGTAAGGACGAGATGGACGAGGACAACTACAACCGCTTCAAGAAGTACGACATCGGTGACATCATCGGCGTACAGGGCGAGGTGTTCCGCACCCAGCGTGGCGAAATGTCCGTCCGCGCCAAGGAGATCACCCTGCTGAGCAAGTCTCTCCGCCCCCTGCCGG
>CAZTHY010000092.1:0-5131 GCA_964613205.1 uncultured Oscillospiraceae bacterium | reverse complement strand
CGCCCCTCGCTGCCGGACACGTCCACCAGATGCACCAGCAGGCGGCAGCGGTCGATGTGGCGCAGGAAGTCGTGGCCTAAACCGGCACCCTCGCTGGCACCCTCGATGATGCCCGGGATGTCGGCCATGACGAAGCTGACACCCTCGTCCACGTACACCACGCCGAGATTGGGGAACAGGGTGGTAAAGTGGTAGTTGGCGATCTTGGGATGCGCCTTGCTGACCACGCTGAGCAGCGTGGACTTGCCCACGTTGGGAAAGCCCACCAGTCCCACGTCCGCCAGCAGCTTTAATTCCAAAATGACGTCATGGCTCTCGCCGGGCAGACCCGCCTTGGCAAAGCGGGGCACCTGACGGGTAGGCGTGGCGAAGTGCTGGTTGCCCCAGCCGCCCTTGCCGCCCTTGCAGAGGACGTAGGGCTTGTCGTCGGACATATCCTTGATGATCTCGCCGCTCTCCGCGTCACGCACCAGCGTACCGCGGGGCACACGGATGGTAAGGCTCTCGCCGTCCTTGCCGGTCTTGCGGCCGCCCTGACCGTCCACGCCGTTGGCGGCCACATATTTGCGCTTGTAGCGGAAGTCCATCAGCGTGGACATATGATCGTCCACCTTCAGAATGATGGAGCCGCCGTTGCCGCCGTCGCCGCCGTCGGGGCCGCCTGCGGCGATATATTTTTCACGGTGAAAGGCCACCGCGCCGTTGCCGCCGTTGCCGGCACGGACGGTGATCCGCGCTTTATCAATAAAACCCGTCGCCATACCTTGTCTACCTCGCTATCTGAAAAATGTCCTATATACCCAGTTTGTCCTATTCTACCGGAAAAACCCGCCCTCGTCAAGTCTCTTGCGCTCCTGCCGGTGCCGTGGTACAATGGTACCAACAACGAAAAGGAGGGTTTCCCATGTCCAAGCCTTTGAAAGTCCTGCTGCTCAACGGCAGTCCCCGTCCCAACGGCAACACCGCCCTCGCCCTGCATGAGATGGAGCGGGTCTTTGCCGAAAACGGCGTGGAGACGGAGACGGTACTCATCGGCAACCAGCCCATTCGCGGCTGTGTGGCCTGTGGGTCCTGCGCCGCCACCGGCAAGTGCGTCTTTGACGACATCGTCAACGAGCTGGCGGTGAAATTTGAAGAAGCCGACGGTCTGGTAGTGGCCAGCCCCGTCTACTACGCCTCCGCCAACGCCACGCTGATCGCCTGTCTTGACCGGCTGTTTTACAGCACCACCTTCGACAAGACCATGAAGGTCGGCGCGTCGGTGGTCTGCGCCCGCCGCGGCGGCTGCTCCGCCACCTTTGACGAGCTGAACAAGTACTTCACCATCTGCGGTATGCCGGTGGTGTCCAGCCAGTACTGGAACAGCATCCACGGCCGCGCCGCCGGTGAAGCTGCCAGAGACGGCGAGGGCTTGCAGACCATGCGGGTGCTGGCACGGAACATGACGTTCCTGATGCAAAGCATCGCGCTGGGCAAGGAGACCTACGGCCTACCGGTGCAGGAGGAACACGTCTGGACGCATTTTATCCGGTAACGGGACGAAAAAAAGGCCGCCATCAGGCGGCCTTTTTTGTTACAACCAACAGCTTACTCCGCGGGATAGACGGAGACCTGCTTGCGGTCCTTGCCCAGACGCTCGAAGCGCACCACGCCGTCCGCCTTGGCGAACAGAGTGTCGTCGGTGCCGCGGCCCACGTTGGTGCCCGGGTGGATGTGGGTGCCGCGCTGGCGCACCAGAATGTTGCCGGCCAGCACGAACTGACCGTCAGCGCGCTTGGGGCCAAGACGCTTGGACTCGGAATCACGGCCGTTCTTGGTGGAGCCCATACCTTTTTTGTGGGCGAAGAACTGCAGAGAAATGTTCAGCATTTTCAAGTACCATCCTTTCTGTAAGATGATCGATGAGAAGGAAGCTTACGCCTCCATGACTTCGATGTTGTCGGGGTATTCGTCGTGGAGCTCGGTCAGATACACCATCAGCCCCGCCAGCAGATTCTGACAGGTACTTTCGGCGGTCTGTTCCAGTCCACCCGGGAGGCGGAGAGAGATGACGGCGTCCTGCTCCCTGACCTTCACCGCGGCACACAAGCCCATCACGTCGTTGACGGTGGTCTCGATGAGCCGGATGGCGCTGGTCACGGCGGCGCAGACGATGTCCTCGCCGCTGTCGGCATAGCCGCTGTGTCCCTTGGCCTCAAACCCGACGATGCGCGTTTCCTCCGTGAGGAACGTTACGGTGGTCATTGTCCCTTGCCTCAGAACGTGATCTTGTTGATCTCGACCTTGGTGTAGGGCTGACGATGACCCTGACGTTTGCGATAGCCCTTCTTGGGGGTATACTTGAAGATACGGATCTTCTTGCCCTTGCCGTTCTTCACGACAGTGGCGTCCACCTTCGCGCCCTCCACCACGGGAGTGCCGAACTTGGTGTTCTCACCGTCCACGATGGCCAGGACCTGATCGAAAACCACGGCGTCGCCCGCGTTCACGTCCAGCTTCTCAATGAAAAGGGTATCACCCTCGCTGACGTTGTACTGCTTGCCTCCGGTCACGATAATAGCCTGCATAATCTTGTTGCACCTGCCTTTCCTTAATTACGGACTCGCTGTCGGGGGCGTCCGGCCATGCCGGAACTTGCTTACCCATTCAAAGCGGCTTATCAAGTATACCAGCGTCTTTCCCTGTTGTCAACAGAAAAAGACGCCGGAAACGTAAAAATTTTCAAAAATTCTGCCTTTTACGCCGTGGGATACGCCAATTTTTCCTCGTTCCAGCCGGCGATGACGTCGCGGTAGTAGGCGCAGCACCGTTTGGCCTCCGCCACACTGAGGTTGCGGTAGTTGCCGCACTCTCTGGCGCTGCCGCCAGGCATCTCGCCATCAAACTGAGCGCCGTCGGCGAACACCCGCTGCACCAGCGCCACCGCCTGTGCGTCGGTCAGCACGTCGCCGTTGAAGAGGAAGTAAAATCCGGTCTGGCACCCCATGGGGCCGAAGTAGACCACCGCGTCCTTCTCCGCGCTGCTGCGGAGCAGCGTAGCGATGATGTGCTCCACGGAGTGCATCTCGCTGTTGGTCAGCAGGTCGCCGGTGTTGGGCTTCTTGAAGCGCAAATCGAAGGTGACGACACTGCCGTCACGGCGGCTCAGGTACAGCCCGGGCACCAGTACATCGTGGTCTACGGTAAAGCTGGCGATACGTTCCATGTTTACTCCTCCCATCCGTCCACAAAGGCCATGGCCGCCTTGTTCAGGTCACGCATGGCGGCGGGGAAATTGAAGAAAAAGTCGTGGTGTTCCAGCACGCAGTCGGACACGGATTTCAGCGCCATGAAGGGCACACCGTTCCGCAGACACACCTGTGCCGCTGCGCCGCCCTCCATCTCGATGAGGAAGGGGTGGAACGTCTCCTGAATCCAGCGGGCGCGGTCGCACTCCACGGCGAACCACTCGCCGGTGGCCACGGTGCCCACCCGATAGGGCAGCCCCACGGTATCCATGGCGCGGCACGCCTTGTCCAGATCGCTGGTGGGGAAATCCAGCCGGTTCACCGTGGACACCAAGCCCACCGGATCGCCGATGCCGGAGGTGTCCACATCGTGCTGGAGGAACTTGTCCGCCAGCACCAGCGTGCCGATAGGCACATTTTCAAAGCACCCCGCCACGCCCACGTTCAAAATCCGGTCAGGGTGGTACAGGTCGATAAAGAGCTGGGTGCCCATGGCGGCGTTGACCTTGCCCACACCGCCGCAGCAGGCCACCACGTTCTCCCGAATACGATAAAACTCCACTCCGGCGCACACCCGCTCCGGTACGGCGTTCTCCGGCAGCAAGCTCTCGATCTCGCCCTTCATGGCGTACAGCAATCCAAACAGCATCGTCTGATCCCTCGTTTCTTCCGTTTTCTCCATTGTAGCCGCCTCTACCGGTAAATGTCAAGTTGCATTTCGCCGCCATACCGTGTAAAATAGGGGCAACGATAAAAAGAAAGGCGAAACAGCCCATGAACATCGGTATCATCTGCGAATTTGACCCCTTACATAACGGCCACGCTCATCTGCTGCGTCAGGCTAAGGCCATCGGCGGCGGGGCGGTGGTGTGCGTCATGAGCGGGCAGTTCACCCAGCGGGGCAGCTTCGCCGCCGTGGACAAGCGGGCGCGGGCGGAAATGGCGCTGCGGTGCGGCGCCGACGTGGTGCTGGAATTGCCGGTGGTATGGGCGATGGCGGGCGCAGAGCGGTTCGCAAGGGGCGGTATCGCCGTTTTACAGGCCACACAGGTGGTGGACGCGGTGCTGTTCGGCTCGGAGTGCGGTGACCTGACGGCGCTGCAAGCGGTAGCGGATGGGCTGGACAGCCCCGCCTTTGGTGACGGGCTGAAACAGCGTCAGAAGGACGGCGTCTCCTTTGCCGCCGCACGGCAGCGGGCGCTGGACACTCTCCCCCATGTGGACGGCTCCCTGCTGGAGCGTCCCAACAACACGCTGGGCATTGAGTACCTCCGCGCCATACGCTATCTCCATGCGCCGCTGACGGCGCTGACCACCCCCCGCATCGGTGCCGGTCATGACGGCCAGCCGGAGGGCGATACCGCGTCTGCGTCCCACCTGCGGCAGCTCTTGCGGCAGGGACAGGCGGAGGAGGCCTGCGCCTTCATGCCGACAGCCGCAGCGGATATTCTCCGCCGTGAAGCAGCGGCGGGGCGCATTACCGACGGCGAACTGTGCGGCCGCGCCATCCTCGCCCATGTGCGGAAGATGACGGAAGCCGACTGGCAGCGGTACGACGGCGGCCACGAGGGGCTGTACCACCGGCTGTATCAGGCGGCGAAGGCGGCCACGTCGGTGGAGGAGCTGCTGGCGCTGGCCAAGACGAAGCGCTATCCGCTGGCGCGTCTGCGGCGGATGGTGCTGGCCGCATGGCTGGAACTGCCGGTGGACGTGATGGACACGCCCCCCTATCTCCGTCTGCTGGGTGCCAACGACACCGGCCGCAAGCTGCTGCGGCAGATGCAGGATCGTGGCGCACCGGTGCTGACGAAGCCCGCCGATGTGTCGTCGCTGGGCGGTGAAGCCGCCGCACTGCTGGCGGTGGAGAGCCGCTGCACCGACCTGTACGGCCTTGCCCGTCCCCA
>CAZTHY010000091.1:0-5203 GCA_964613205.1 uncultured Oscillospiraceae bacterium | reverse complement strand
AAAATGCTGTGGAGCTGGCGGAAATTCTTGAATTCGTCGCGGCTGATAAAGCCCAGCTCCGCCAAAACGGCGTAGTAGCAGGGGGCGGCGTGACCCTTGCTCAGCACGAACCGGTCGCGGTTTTCCATGCGGGGATCGGCGGGGTCGATACGCATGTGGTTACAGAACACGCTGGCCATCAGCTCCACCGCCGACAGGGAACCACCAGGGTGGCCGCTGCCTGCGTTGGCAGTCATGTTGATAATGTTCCGGCGCATCTGACGGCATACGCCGGAAAGCTCTGCTTTGTTCATGGGAGACCTCCATTTCAACTTGTTACCCATAGAGTAGCGCATTTCGGCGGCAAAGTCAATCGACAGAGGGGAGAAAAAGAAAAATATTGTAAAACGCTATTGACAAACGGGGGAGATAGGTGTATATATGAATACACAAACACATGAACAATCATTCAAATATAAAAGGAGGCCGCCATGTCGAATTTGGAATTTTGCGAGGGCAGCGTCATTCACGAGGACGTTGTCCGCCGCGTACAAGCGCAGATGCCCGACGAGATGCCGGTATACGAGGTGTCGGAGCTGTTCAAGGTATTCGGGGATTCCACCCGCAGCCGCATCCTCTGCGCGCTGAACATCGAGGAGATGTGCGTGGGCGATCTGTCGGTGCTGCTGAACATGACCCAGTCCGCCATCTCCCACCAGTTACGCATTTTGCGAAGCGCACGGCTGGTGCGATCGCGGAAAGAGGGGCGTGTGGTGTACTATTCGCTGGACGATGACCATATCGCACAGATCTTCTCCATGGCGTTCCAGCACATTATGGAAGAGAGGGAGGGCTGAACATGAGCTGTCATTGTCACGAACATAAGCACGAGCATGAGCATGAGCATGAGCATGAACACGGCTGCTGCCACGATCACGGTCATTCCCATTCCCACGGCCACTCCCACGAACACGGCGGGGAGGGGGAGAGCCGCGTGTGGCTCCGTGCCGGTATCTCTGCCGCGCTGCTGGCGGTGGGTATGGCGGCACTGGAGGGCACGGCGGCGCTGCTGGTGTGCATAGCCGGTTATCTCGTCATCGGCTATCCGGTGCTGAAGGAGGCGGTGGAGAACATCCTCCACGGTGAGCTTTTCGACGAGAACTTCCTTATGACGGTGGCCTCCATCGGCGCTTTCTGCATCGGCGACTACGCCGAGGCCACCGCCGTCATGCTGCTCTATAACATCGGTGAGGCGCTGCAGGACAAGGCGGTGGATTCCTCCCGCCGCTCCATTCGGGCGCTGGTGAGCATCCGCCCCGACCACGCCAATCGGGTGACGGAAAACGGCGTGGAGACGGTGGCGGCGGAGTCGGTGTCCATCGGCGACACCATCCTCGTCCGCCCGGGTGAGCGCATTCCGCTGGACGGCGAAGTGACGGAGGGGTCGTCCTACGTGGACACCTCCGCTCTTACCGGCGAGTCGCTGCCCCGCCAATGGCAGACCGGCGACACGGCGCTGGCCGGCTGCGTGGTCATCGAGGGCGTGCTGACGCTCCGCGTTACCCGCAGCTTCGGCGATTCCAGCGTCAGCCGCATTCTGGAGATGGTGGAGAACGCACAGGACAACAAGGCGCAGCCGGAGCGGTTCATCACCCGCTTTGCCCGCATCTACACGCCGGTGGTGTGCGGCGCGGCGGTGCTGGTGGCGGTATTGCCGCCGCTGCTGGGGATGGGCGCATGGGGTACATGGATCCACAAGGCGCTGGCGTTCCTCGTCATCTCCTGCCCCTGTGCGCTGGTGATCTCCGTGCCGCTGAGCTTCTTCTCCGGTATCGGCTGTGCCAGCCACAACGGTATTCTGATGAAGGGTAGCAACTATCTGGAGCTGCTGGCCAAGGCGGAGGTGGCCGCCTTCGATAAGACCGGCACGCTGACCTGCGGCGATTTCCGCGTCAGCGGCATGGACTGCGCCGAGGGTGTCACGGAGGACGAGCTGCTGACTACCGCCGCACTGTGCGAAGGCCATTCCTCCCATCCCATCGCAGCGGCCATCCGCAGCGCCTACGGGAAAGAGATCGACACGGCGCTGCTGCTTGACGTGAAGGAGCTGTCCGGCCACGGTGTCAGCGCCACAATCCACGGCGAAACGGCGCTGGCGGGCAAGCGGGCGCTGGTGGCGCACCTTGACGGTGTGCCGGATGACGAGACGGCGGAGACGGCGGTGTATGTGGCGCGGAATGGCCGGTATCTGGGGCGTATTCGCTTAGCCGACACGGTGAAAAGCGACGCCGCCGGTGCCGTCAGCGCACTGCGGTTTTTGGGGCTGCACCACCTGACCATGCTCTCCGGCGACCGTCAGCCCATCGCCGATGAAGTCGCCCGCCGCGTGGGGCTGGATAACGGTTTCGGTGAGCTGCTGCCGGAGGACAAGGTGGCTCGTTTGCGGGAGCTGAAAGCAAACGGCATCACCCTCTACGCCGGTGACGGCATCAACGACGCCCCTGTGCTGGCGGCGGCGGATGTGGGCATCGCCATGGGCGGTCTCGGTTCCGATGCCGCTATGGAGGCCGCCGACGTGGTCATCATGAACGACCAGCCCTCCAAGATCCCGCAGGCCATTCGTATCGCGCGGAAAACCGTCCGCATCGCCAAGGAGAACATCGCCTTTTCGCTGGCCGTCAAAGCGGCGGTACTGCTGGTGAGCCTGTTTTGCGACATGGGACTGTGGCTGGCGGTGTTTGCCGACGTAGGCGTGTGTATGCTGGCCATCCTCAACTCCCTCCGCGTGCTGCGTACCAACTGAATACGTTTGTTTCCCTGCACCAAACGACCCTCCGGCGCATAGACTGTGCCGGAGGGTTGCTATATGGTCTTTCAAAGCTATGACCGGCTGGCGGCGGTGCGGTACGCCCATCGCTGGGCGTATGGCCGAAACCCCGCCTACTACGACTTCGAGACGCTGGGCGGAGACTGCACCAACTTCGCCTCCCAGTGCATCTACGCCGGTACCGGTGTGATGAATTTCACGCCCACCTTCGGCTGGTATTACATCGACAGCACCGACCGCTCCCCCTCATGGACGGGGGTGGAGTTTCTGCGGGATTTTCTGGTGCGGGAGCGCCCCTCGCTGGGGCCTACGGCGCTGGAGACGAAGGAACTGCGCCATGCGCGGCTGGGCGACGTGATACAGCTTCGGTTCGAGGGGGATGTGTTCCAGCACTCGCCGGTGGTGGTGCGTCCCAACTCCGACGGCGATCCGGCGAAAATACTGGTGGCCGCCCACAGCAGCGACGTGGACTGGCGGCCACTGAGCACCTACGAATTTACGGATTATCGTGTACTCCACATTCTGGGCTTTTACGCGCCGTAGGGGAGGGGAGAGGGCAAAAAAGGGACGCTTTCGCGTCCCTTTTCCCCGTATCAGAGGGGTAATTTCATGTAGATGGCGTTGGTGACAGGGTTGTCGTAGTACTTGTCCGTCACCTGAAAACCGTAGCGCTTGTACATGACCACGGCGGTGGCCAGTCCCGGCAGCGTGTCCAGCAGCATACACTGATAGCCGATGGTTTTGGCCTCTGCGACGATCATGTCCAGCAGGTATTTGCCAAGGCCGATACCGCGATAGGCAGGCCTTACAAAGAGCCGCTTCAGCTCACAGTGGGTGTCGTCAAACCGCCGCAGCGCCACGCAGCCGGCCAGATTGCCGTCGATGTAGGCCAGGTACAGCCGTCCGTCGGGCTGGCCGTATTTGTCCTGTAAATGGAGTAGCTCCTGACTGTAATTCTGCATGGCGAGACAGGCCGCCATCTGCTCATCCAGCGGTATCAGCAGCGCTTCATACTCCCGAAACAGCTCTCCCAGCTCCTGCTGACGGTCGTAGCCGGAGACCAGGTGCAGACCCTTAATTTCCATCGTCCAAATCCTCCGCTTTCTTTTTAATAACAACGTGTGACAAGGGGTTTGCCTTTGCAGCCACACGCAGCGCTTCATTGTCGATATGGGTGTAAATTTCCGTGGTGTTCAGGTGCTCGTGACCCAGCACCTCCTGCACCGCCTTCACGTCCACGCCGTTTTGCAGCATCAGCGTGGCGGCGGTGTGGCGCAGCTTGTGGCTGGAGTACCGCTCACTGTCCAGCCCCGCTTGGGACAGGTGGCGCTTCACCAGCGCGTGTACCATGGAGCGGCTGATGCGCTGGTTCCGGCCGGAGAGAAACAGGGCGTTCTGATCCTTGCCGGTGATGGGACGGCGCACCTGCAAATAGTCCCGCAGCGCCCGCTTGCAGGCGTCGTTGAGATAGACGATCCGCACCTTGTTGCCCTTGCCCAGCACACGGAGCGCGTCGTCCTGTATGTCAGTGAGGTTCAGCCCGATGAGCTCGGAGATACGCAGTCCGCAGTTGAGAAACAGCGTGAGGATGCACAGATCACGCTCCCGATTGGCGCCGTCCACCGACTCCAGCAGCGTCACGCTCTCACTCAGTGTCAGATAGCGGGGGAGGGACTTCATCTGTTTCGGCGTGTCCACGTCCTTACACGGATTTTCGTCAATCAAGTGCCGCTTATTGCAGACATAATTGAAGAATGAACGAATGGTGGCCAGCTTACGGGCGCGGGAGGCGGCGTTGAGACCTTTGTTAGAATTTTCACTATGTTGGTGCTGCTCACGGTCGCGGCTCAGGTACGTCAGATAGCCGTAGATGTCCGTCAGCGTGATGGTGCGGAGGAAGGGTACGTCCACGTCCCGAATGTCGATCTCGTCCAAGCGCTTATCCCGCAGCGACGTGTCGCGGCTGCGCTTCATGTAGCGGAAGAAATTCCGCATATCCAAATAGTACTCGTCCACGGTGCGCTGGGAGTGCGCCTTGATGGTCTCGTGGTAGCTGAGGAAATCGATCAAGATCTGGGGCGAACCGTCCCGATAGTCAATAGCCATATCAAACACCAAAATCCTAACGTAGAAATTGCAGCCGCAGCAGCGGCAGAAACGGCGCGTGATGCACAGCGCCATATCCGGCAGAAAAGCGAACCGATCACAGCACCGGCCAGCAAACCGCCGCAATCCGCTGCACGCACTGGAAACCCGCTGCGCCCACTGGAAACCAGCTGCACGCACTGGAAACCCGCTGAAAACCCCCAAATGGCCGTTTACCCTCCACTCGATTGAACAAAATTTTTATTTTGTTCAATCGACACTATCTTTCCAAAACCACTTCCCCGCAGACGG
>CAZTHY010000090.1:2688-5295 GCA_964613205.1 uncultured Oscillospiraceae bacterium | reverse complement strand
TAATACAGGGGGTAACGGTAGAGGGACGTAGGGCGGGGTGACCTCACCCCGCCGTGTCGCCGCAAAGCGGCGAACATTTCGTAGGGGTCGATGCCAGCCGCGTGTGAAAGGAACGCACACGCGGCAGACCTCGCGGGAATATGCGAGGCCACATCGACCCGCACGGACGCACCACGGAGACGCACACGGCAACGACACGCACTGCACCTGTCATTCCGAGCCGGTGCGCACACCGGCGTGGGAATCCGTAACCCCGTAGGCAAGGTGTAATGCAAGGCATGGCAAGGGGAGAACGGATTGCCGCACCAGTCTGCGGACTGGTTCGCAATGACATTTATTTCCGCCTACCGGCGCAAATAAATGTGGGCGGCTACCGCCGCACGGCGGGATGAGGTCATCCCGCCCTACGAAACGTCTCCCGCAAGTCTCTGCGGAGCGGTTCTCTCCCTCAGTCACGGCAAAGCCGTGACAGCTCCCTCACAGAGGGAGCCGAGAGGTCTGTACTTCTCTTTTCGCACTCTAAACGCAAAAAAGAAGCCCCATCGGGGCTTCTTTTTTATTACCACTCCAAATTCTTTTCCGTTTCCTTGCTGAAAACGTGGGCGACGTTGCCGCCGAAGGTCATGTTGACCTCGCTGCCCATGGGGAAGTGGGCGGCGTTGCCGTTGGTGGGGACGATGACCACCACGTCGCGGCCATCGGCCTTGATGTGGAGGTGGACGGAGGAGCCCATCAGCTCGCTGACATCCACGGTGCCCTTGATACCGTCGGCGCACAGCATGATATGGTCGGGGCGCACGCCCAGCACCACGTCCTGCTCCTCCACGTTCTTCTCCGCCAGACGCTGCTGCTTCTCCGGTGCCAGCTCTACGGTGATGCCACCCACGGTGACGGCGTACTTGCCGTCCTGCTTCACCAGTCGGCCATCGAACAGGTTCATCTGCGGCGTGCCGATGAAGCCGGCCACGAACAGGTTGGCGGGGTGGTCGAACACCTGCTGGGGCGTGCCGATCTGCTGGATGAAGCCGTCCTTCATGATGACGATACGGTCGCCCAGCGTCATGGCCTCCGTCTGATCGTGGGTGACGTAGACGAAGGTGGTGTTGATGCGCTGGCGCAGCTTGATGATCTCGGCGCGCATCTGATTACGCAGCTTGGCGTCCAGATTGCTGAGAGGCTCGTCCATAAGGAACACGGCGGGGTCGCGGACGATGGCGCGGCCAATGGCCACACGCTGACGCTGACCGCCGGAGAGCGCCTTGGGCTTCCGCTCCAGATACTGGGTGATGTCGAGGATCTCCGCCGCCTGCTCTACCTTGCGGTCGATCTCCTCCTTGGGTACTTTCTTCAATTTCAGGGAAAAGGCCATGTTCTCCCGCACGGTCATGTGGGGATAGAGGGCGTAGTTCTGGAACACCATGGCGATGTCTCTGTCCTTGGGCTCCACGTCGTTCATCAGCTTGTCGCCGATCCACAGCTCGCCGGAGCTGATGTCCTCGAGACCGGCGATCATCCGCAGCGTGGTGGACTTGCCGCAGCCGGAGGGGCCCACCAGCACGATGAACTCCTTGTCCTCGATCTCCAGGTTGAACTGCTGGACGGCTACCACACCCTCATCGGTGATCTGCAGGCTGCCCTTCTTTTCCGGCTGCTCCTCGCCCTTTTTGGCCTTCTTTTTCTTCTCGGTGTTGGGGTAGATCTTCATGAGATCCTTCAAAATGACCTTTGCCATACGTTTTGACCGTGGCTGCCCTGCCTCCGCAAGGGGCAGTCTCACGCGGCGTGGCCGCGTTTTACGGCAGGTCTCCACACTGCCGCACCGCCGGTCAGGCGGCTTTTCCTCCTTCTTTTTACCGGCATACCGCATGAAGTGGAGTGCGATATGGCGGCGGGGATGGTCATATTGTAACCGGTAACGTTTCCAAATGCAAGGGTTTTTGTGAAATTCGTGGAAATTTTCTCCGTTTTGGTGTTATGTTAACTTATTCAGCAGGTCAGCAAGGTCGCTCTCTCCGTAGACAGCGATACCGTTTTCCCGCAGCAGCTCCGCCGTCACACCGTCGCCGGCGGTCAGCGTGCCGGTGAAGGTGCCGTCGTAAATCTCACCGTGGCCGCAGGAGGGACTGCGCTCCTTCAGCACCGCCATCCGGCAGCCGTAGAGCCTCGCGACGGCCAGCGCTTCTTCGGCGCCGCGGCGGTACTCCGCCGTGACGTCGCGGCCGTTTTGCATCACCACCCGCTGCCCCTGCCGCTCCGAGGGGGTGCGGGGCGTGGGCAAGCCGCCCAACTGTTCGGGGCACACCGGCACCGCCAGTCCCCGCCGCGCCAGCTCCTGTGCCAGCGGATGGGGCTTGCTTTGGCCGTCGTAGCGGCAGGCGCAGCCCAGGAGACAGGCGCTGATAAGCACTTTCATACCGCCAGCTCCTTTCCGTTCAGAATAGCTTGCCGCAGCGTCTCCCCCTCGTAGCGCAGCTTGAGGGAGAAAAAGGGCGTTGCTTCGTCGTGGATGAGACGGAGGAAAATTTTGTCTCCCGCCCACTGGGGCAAGGCGGCCAGTGCGTCCTTGTGGATCCACTCCAGCACGCCCTCGTCGCACTCCCGTACCTC